>NZ_FXAM01000003.1 GCF_900155475.1 Methylomagnum ishizawai
CAGGGCGACCTCGGGGATGGCGGCGATTTCCAAAGGTTGAGGATCAAGGTGTCGGCGGCGTTGAAATACTGCACCCACCACACACCGTCGAGCGCGGTGGCGGTGATCCGGCAATTGCCATAGCCCCGCGATAGCAGGCTGACCCCGCCCCCGGCCCAGCGCGGCGTCGAGATAGGCCAAATCCTCCGGGGTCATCGGCAACAGGGTGAGGTTGACGACATGGCCGGTGCCGTGTTCGCGGTAGCGCCCGGCGCGGGCCAGGATTTCGGCCAAGAGGGCGGGGCGTTCATCAAACCGGGCGGGTGGGCGGAATCTCGATGCCGGTCGCACCCCTGGCCCGTTCGCGGACCCGGCGCGGCAGGGTCGAGGCTTCCAATGTATCGGAAACCGGTTCCCCGGACCGGCGATGCGCACCCGCCAGATGCCGGCGAAGGCGGTTTCCTGGACCTCGGTGCGGTCGCCCAGCTTGGCGGAAACCTCGCCTTCGCCCAGGGTTTCGTTGAGGACACGGATAACGCCGGGCGGCAGGCCGTGTAAATCGAAACCGGGCTGCTCCGCCCCATCGATCTCCTGGGCGTCCATCCGGGCCAGGAATTCGGCGATGACGGCGGCGGCGGCGTGTTCCTCCTCGCGGGTCGCCGGGGCGCGGCGTAGGGGCATACGGAACACGGCCATCTCGCCGGGGCTGACGATGGCGAGGGCTTCGTCTTCTTCCTGCGGGGGAAAGGGCGACTCGCCGAACACGGGGATGGGGAAGGGTTTCATCGGTGGCTCCGGGATCAATGGCAGGCGGGGGAATCGCCTGCCACGGGAATATTCAAGTTCAGCGGCGGTCGGCTGGCCGGGCGCGACAGGATTTGGCGGGCCTCGGCCAGGAACACCGCCCAGTCCTTCATCCCCTCGATGGCCCCGAGATAGCCGCCATCGCGTAGGAAGACCAGGGCAGGCCAACGTTTGAAACCATAGCGCTCGCGCAATAGGCGGCCGTTGGCGGGTGGAACCACACCGACCCGGCAAGATTCGGGCAGGCCTTGAGCAACTCGGGCAGGATCGCCGCCACGTCCCAGCTTTCCGGCACGCGCTCGGGGTCTTCGGGGAAAAACAGCAGGTTGACGCCGGACGCGGCGGCGAAAACCTCCACGCCGGTCTCGTCCAAGAGGGGAAGGCCGTGATGCTTCACCAGCCGGGCCAATAGCGTGGCGAGCCGGTCCATCGGAATATCGTCGTTCATGAGTGGCCACCACGCAGGAAATCCGGGAGTTGCGGTTCCCGGTCGATCAGGTCGGCGAAATAGGCCGAGACATCTTCCGCGCCCGCCAGCACGGCGTCGAGCGCGTCCAGGGCGGCGTTGCCCTGCCGGGCTTCCTCCTCGGTCAGCGGGGCGCGGGCGGCGTCGAGGAAGGTCATCAGCCATTGGCCCGGTTCCGCTTCGCCCACCAGCATGAGGTCGATCCTGGGGTGTTCCGCGCCGTGGCGGTCGCGGCAGCGGGCGTAGCGGCCTTCCACGGCCAGGATTTGCATGGGTATCCCTAAGCACATGGCTAGCGCCCGTAGAGTACGCGCCCGTCGCCGTGGCGGCAGGCGGCTTGTTCGGAGGGACGCCCCGATTCGTAGGCGTCCAGTTCCAGGCTGGCGTCGTTCAGCGGGTCGGAGGCGTTGCCCAAGGTTCCAGGACGTGCCCCATTGCGCCAGCCGCGCCGCCGCCAAGATTACCGCCGGCCGATCTGCGCTTGATGGCGCCGGAGGCTGCCGCCGTAATCGTCCAGTTCCACCGGCTGTACGCCGATCAGGAGGCATGTGTTCCGGTAGTTGGCCTGTGAGCAGGGCCGCCGCCAGCACCTCCTGAAAGCCGGTCTGGTGCAGGCTCATTTTCTTCGCGCCCATGAAGCGCGGCACGGCATCGTCTTCGACCCAATGCAGTGGTGGCGGGCGGTAGGCCGAAATCTACTGCGTCGAATACCACCAAGCGCCGGGCTGATTGCACATAGGGGCAGGAGGTATAGACCTTGGGTACCGCCGTCCATGGCCGTCACCCGGGCGGTAGGCGGTAGCCCCGTGCGAATTCCTCCACGCAGCGCACTCCGAAGCCTTCGTCGGCCCATTAGGAGATTGCCGATGCCCAGGACCAGGGTTCCGCCGTCCACCGCCATAGCCTAGCCCTTGAAACTGCGCCAGCCGGTGGCGATGGTCTTCAACATGCTCTGACCGGACATCTTGTCCTCGCGGATGGCGATGTAGACATGGATCATCACGAACCAGACCAAGACCCAGGCTATCAGATGATGCCAGGTATGCACATCCTGGCTCTGCCCGAACAGCGGGATGATCCAGCCGAACAGCCGGTCTTGCCAGGAACCTTGGCCCTCGCCTTCGCCATAGAGCGCGAAGCCGGTGCCGATCATGAACACCGCGCCCAGGGTGAACGCGGCGAACATGGAAAGCTGGGCCAGGGGGTTGTGGCCCAGATAGCGGCGCGGTGCGGAATCGAGGAAGAAGAACCAACGCAGTTCGTGCCACAGCCCATCCCACCAAGCGGGCCTGTGGACCGGCACGATGAACAACTCGCGGGCGTGGTGGTTGCCTGCAAAAGCCCAGTACACCCGTCCCAGGAATCCCACCGCGAACACATAGGCGGCGGCGAAATGGGCGAAGCGGATATAACCCATCAGGAAGTTGGCGCTGGCTTCACCTTCGGGCGTGGCCAGGGGATGGGCGATGAGGTAGCCCGTCACCGCCAGCACCACCACGCTGAGGGCGTTGACGGCGTGCCAGAGGCGCACCGGCAGTTCGTAGACATAGACCGGGGCGTCCGGCGCGATTTTCGGTTGAGCGGACATGGTTCCCGTTCTCCCCTCAACGGACCTTGACCCGCGCCATTTCCTCGCCTTCCGGCGACATGACGTGGGTGGAGCAGGCAAGGCATGGGTCGAAGCTGTGGATGGTCCTCAGGATTTCTAGTGGCTCGTCGGCCTTGGCCAGCGGGGTATCCATCAGGGACGCCTCGTAGGCACCGATCTGGCCCTTGGGATCGCGGGGGCTGCCATTCCAGGTGGTCGGTACCACGCACTGGTAGTTCTCGATCTTGCCGTCGGCGATATGCACCCAATGGCCCAGCGCGCCACGTGGGGCTTCGGTGAAACCGACGCCCTTGGTTTGCTTGGGCCAGGTCGAGGGTTCCCATTTCTGGATGTTCGCGGTGGCCAGGTCGCCTGTCTTGATATTGGCGATCATCTTGTCGAAGAAATAGCGCATCTTGTACGCGGCCCATTCGCATTCCAGGGCGCGGGCGGCGGTGCGGCCCAAGGTCGAGAACAGCGCGTTCAAGGGTAGCCCCAAGTCTTTCAGCAGTTTGTCGGTCGGTTCCTTGAACTCCGGGTTGCCCTGGGCGTAGCCCACGATGTAGCGGGCCAGGGGACCGACTTCCATGGCGTGGCCCTTCCAACGCGGCGCTTTGATCCAGGAATACTTGGCGGCTTCGTCCAATTCCTTGATATCGGTCTTGGTGCCTTTGAAATTGGGACCCAGCTCGAAATTGGGAACCGTCACGCCGTCCCAGGGATGCAAGCCTTTTTGCTCGTCGTCGTAGCGATACCAGGAATGGGTGACGAATTCCTGGATTTCCTCCGGGTCGCGCATGTCCACGGCATGGACCTTGGAGAGGTCGCCGCCGACGATGGCCCCGCGTGGCAATAGCAGGTTCCCGGCGGAATAGTCGTTGGCCTTTTCGGGAATATCGCCGTAGGACAGCACGCAGGTCGAGGACAGGCCACCCCCGTATTGCCAATCCTTGTAGAACGAAGCGATAGCTTTGATGTCCGGTAGGTATACCTGTTCGACGAACTCGATGGTCCGGTCGATGATGCTGGATACCAGGTTCAGCCGTTCCATGTTGATGGCTCCGACCGCGCCGACACCGTCCAGATTGATGGCGCAGGGCATCCCGCCGACCAGCCAGTTCGGGTGCGGATTCTTGCCGCCGAACACGGTATGGATTTTGACGATTTCCTTTTGGAAATCGAGGGCTTCCAGGTAATGCGCCACCGCCATGAGATTGGCTTCGGGCGGCAGTTTGTAGGCGGGGCTGCCCCAATAGCCGTTCATGAACGGGCCGAGCTGGCCGGATTCCACGAATTTTTTCAAGCGGCTTTGCAAATCGCGGAAATAGCCGGGCGAAGACAGCGGCCAGGGCGAAATGCTTTGGGCCAGTTCCGAGGTCGCCTTCGGGTCGGCGGACAGGGCGCTGACCACGTCCACCCAGTCCAGGGCGTGCAGGTGATAGAAATGCACCAGGTGGTCATGGACCTGTAGGCACAATTGCATCAGGTTGCGGATGCTGTTGGCGTTTTCGGGAATGGCGATCCCGAGGGCATCCTCCACCGCCCGTACGCTGGTCAGGGCGTGGGTGCCGGTGCAAACACCGCAAATCCTCTCGGTGAAGGCCCAGGCGTCGCGGGGGTCGCGGCCTTTGAGGATGACTTCCAGTCCACGCCACATGGTGCCGGTGGATACGGCGTTGCGGATGACATTGTTTGCGTCGAGGTTGACCTCGACCCGGAGGTGCCCTCGATCCGGCACACCGGATCGACCACGACCCGCTTGCCGCTGTTGTCGAGGTTGAAGCCCTGGGTTGAGTAGGCGGCCATGGCTTAGTTCCCCCCTGGCTGGTTGTTGTTGTCGGATGGCTTGTTCTGCGCCTTCTTGAGGGCGCTGACGGCGGCATGGACGGCGATGGCCGCGCCTACGCCCCCGGCGACGCCGATGCCGATTTGGTCGGCGTTGGATTCGATACCGAACTGGTGGATGCCGGTCACACGGTCGTAGAACCCGCCCTTATCCCAGAAACCGTCCTCCGAACAACCGATGCAGCCGTGCCCGGACTGGATCGGGAAGGAAACGCCGTCGTTCCAGCGCACGGTGGAGCAGGCGTTGTAGGTAGTGGGTCCCTTGCAGCCGACCTTGTACAGGCAATAGCCCTTGCGCGCCGATTCGTCGTCGAAGGCTTCCACGAACTGCCCGGCGTCGAAATGCGGTCGTCGATAGCATTTGTCGTGGATGCGCTGGCCGTAGAACATCTTGGGACGGCCTTGGCGGTCGAGGTCGGGAATCTTGTCGAAGGTCAGCATGTAGGTCACGACGGCTGTCATCACCTCGGCGATGGGCGGGCAACCCGGTACTTTCACGACGGGTTTGTCGATGATGACCTTGTGGACCGGGGTGGCTTTGGTCGGGTTGGGATGGGCGGCTTGTACGCAACCCCAGGAGGCGCAGGAACCCCACGCGATGATGGCTTTGCAATCCTTCGCTACCCGGCGCAGCACTTCCACGAAAGGCTTGCCGCCGTGGATGCAATACATCCCGTCCTCGTTCAGTGGTGGGTTGCCTTCCACGGCCAGGATGTAGTTGCCTTTATATTTTTCGATGATCTCGTCGAAGATGGCCTCGGCTTGATGGCCCGCCGCCGCCATGAGTGTATCGTCATAGTCGAGTGACAGCATGGATAGTACCACATCCTTCGCCAGCGGATGGGCCGAGCGGATGAAGGATTCGGAGCAGCAGGTGCATTCCAGGCCGTGCAGCCACAGGACCGGGGTGCGGGGTTTGGTTTCCAGGGCTTCGGCGATCCTGGGGACGTAGGCTGCGCCCAGTCCCAGGGAGGAAGCCGTGAGGCTACAGAATTTCATGAAGCTGCGGCGGGTGATCCCCTGGCGGCGCAGCACCTCGTAAAACGTTTCGGTCATTGTTCTCCCCTCTGTTCCGCGTGATGTTCCAACCGTTCTTGGCGGTTGTCTGCCTTGTCGGTGGGTGTGGGCGCGTGTTATGGCGGCGAACCCGGAAGCAGGGTTCGGGCCAGATGTGATATCCCGTATTGAATGGGTGGAAAAGGCTCCCGTATCCGCCCCTGCCCTGTCGGCTTTGTTACAACGGCTTACGAATTGTCGGGTTTTGTTGGTTTCACGACAGCCATCGTTTCCCAGTGTCGATTGTCCCGCTTCGTCGTCGGGCCGGGTCGATGTGGATTGGCTGGTTAGGGCCGCTGTAATCGATTTTAAGGCGGGTTTCTGTGTGGGGCGCTGTGTTGGGGTGGGGGATTGGCTTTCCAGCGCTTGGTTGGCGTTTTAGAGGGCTTTCCGGCGCTTTGCGGCCATTGGCTTTCGGCGGTGTTCCCGGATTTGGCTTGATCGGGCCGGCTTGGATTTCCGTTTCCCGCTGTTTTCGGGCGGTGTTGTTTCCGGTTGCGCCGGACCTGGTTTGGTTGCGGGGTTGGGGGCGCGTGGGATGGCCGGTCGGTGCTTCCCGGTTTCGGGGTTGTTTCCTCCGCGTCGCCCGGCTCCGGGAAGGGGTGTCCGGGGTGGATTCCCGCGGCGCGGGGCCGGTGGGTCGGGCATCCGTTTTCGGTCGGGTGGAGGCGGTGTCCGGGCACCGTTTCCGGGGTGGCTCCAGGGTCGATTCGGAGGGCGATTCCGGAAGGAATATTAAAAGGAAGAAGGATAAGAAAAGGAGGAGGCGAAAAATGGATGATAAGTTTTTGTTTTTTTAAGTTTTTTTTTTTGACTTGCGGCTTAAACCTACCACTTCCTGCGGCTTAAACCTACCACTTTGGCCGTTTTTTCGGCCTTTCCGGCGCGACCTGCGGCTTAAACCTACCACTTTTTGGCTGAGTTGCGGGTTAAACCTACCACCTTTTCGGCCAGTTGCGGGTTAAACCTACCATAGTTGCGGCTTAAACCTACCACCTTGGCCTTCCAGCCTGTGGATAACTTTCGATTTTTTGCACATTTTTGGTGCAAAAAAATCAGTTGCGGCTTAAACCTACCACCAGTTGCGGCTTAAACCTACCACTTCCTGCGGCTTAAACCTACCACCCACCCGCGGCTTAAACCTACCACCTGGAGAGGCTCCCCGGAGGGTTCGGCTAGGCGGGGTTTTTGACGGACTGTTGGCGCTTGTTGGCGGCCTTGATTTCGCGGACGAAGTCGGGATGCGGGGTGAGGTCGAAATGGATATCGACGATCTTGTTCCTGGCTTCGCGTTCGTCGCGCCGGACATGGTCGAGCAGCACCCGGTGTTCCTTCAGTTCGTTCAGGGCCGCCTCCAGCTTGCGGAGGTCGTCGTTGTTGCGCTTGCTGCCAAGGAGCCCGCTATCCCTCCGCACGGAGGCGAGGCTCAGGGTGTAGGAGACCAGGATCGAGGCGTTCACGTAGTTATGGGCCAGTATCTTGTGCAGCCAGCGGGCGAGCTGGTTGGTATAGGACATGACCAGGTGGTAGTTGTATTGGCGGTAGGAGAGGGCGTCGATGCTTTGTGTCACCAGGGGGTGGAAATGCGCCACCCAGCGGGCGTCGGGGTCCTTCATCCAGTCGGAGCGCGAGACTGTGGCCAGCGAGGGCAGGTAGCTGGTCTTGGCGAAGCCCTTGCCGTCGGGCAGGCTGATCTCGATATGGCTGCCGACCAGGATGTTGAGGCTACGGATGATCTCCTGGTAGGAGCGGGCGTGGCCGCGCTTCTTGAGTTCGCGGCGTAGCAGGCTGAGCGAGAACACCACGCCGCTCTTGAATTCCGGCTTGTCGAAGAAGCCCTTCTGCTGCTCGGCGGCGATCTTGCGCAGGGCGTCCTCGACGATCTCCTCGTTGCCGCTGGGATAGAACGCTTTGTCCCCGCCGCCTTCGACATCGATGATGGCGGGCGAGATGCGCACTTTATATTCGCGTTTTTTATAGATGAAGGTCTTTTCCAGCCGCGGCAACAATCCTTCCTTGGTCCGGGCCTGGTTCATGGCTTGCTGGGTGGTGGCGTACTTGGGGATGCTGTCCCAGAGTTCGATGGTGTTGGAGAGCCGGTCGCGCTCGTCGTCGCTGTTGCAGAGGAAGGTCTGGAACAGCGAGAGCTGGGGGCTGTTGAAGGCGGAGACGGGCGGGGAAGTGGCGTTGTTGGCGATCTTGGATTTGGGCATGGGTCTGCGTCCGCTTGGGGTAATGGCCGGTGAAACCATTATATATAGCGTCGCGCCCGCTCCCATGCGGGGGGTGGCGAATAGGGAAACCCCTTCGAATCAAGGACTTGGTTCGAAGGTGCCGGGAATCGTGGCCGGTTTGGCGTTCTGGGCGTCCCACAGGGTCTTGTAGGCGGTGTCGAGGCGGGATAGGCGGCGGTTGGCGCTTTCGAGCCGGGCGTATTCCGGGAAGCGGCCTGCGGACCTCCCATACCAATTCTCCATCGCGGCGTTCAGGCGTTCCTTCTCGGCGAACACCGCCGAGATCCGCCGTTTCAGCCATTCCAGCCGGTGGGGCGCGCCCAACTCGGCCAGCCGGTAGCCCACGGCCCCCTCGAAGATGCGGACGCCGCCGCCCTCGGCCACGGTTTGGCGCAGGGTTTCCGGGTCCAGGACTTCGATCCCGGCCAGGGCGTCCACGCCCCAATCGGCCAATTCCGGCAGCCAGGGCACGGTCGGTCCCATCAGCACGGTGTATGCGGAACGGGACAATTCGGCCAGCCGGGGGAAGGTCTTATTGGTCAGGGAACTGCCCGTGAGGAAAACCCAATCGGCTTCCGGGAGCAGGAATTCGCAGGCGGGGTCGGGGAAATCGTTCCCTTCGGGCGTCCGCTCCAGGACGCCGAGGCGGCAATATTCGCCCAGTTTGGCGAGGCCGGGATAGCGGCCCACCACCACCACCTTCTTGCCGGCGAGGCGCGGCAGGAAATACTCGAACAGCGCCAAATTGGCGGGCAATACGGAGCCGGGCCGTACCGCCACGGTTTCCGGCGGCGGGGCGAGGTCGGCCAACGCGGCATTGGTGGCGGCCATGCCGACGGTGGCTTGGTAGGGTTCCCAGGCCGCGAGCCAAGCCGCCAGTTCGGCCACCGGCCTCCCGTACAGTGTGCCCGGCCAGGACAATGTGCGGGTCGGAATTTGCGGGCTCATCGCCAAACCGATGCCCCGGTCGGTGCGGCACAGGGTCCAGATCGGCCCGATGACGACTTCCCGCACCGGGTCGGGCGGGGAAGCGTAGTCGGTCAGGAGTTCGTAGAGGGCTTGGGGAGTCATCGGTGCGGGTTTATTCCAGGGCCGGGATCAATTGCGGTTCGGCCTTGATTTCGGTGCCTTGGCCCCAGGCGGTCACGCTTTCCACGAACCAGCGGCGGTCGGTCGGATGCGGTTCGGCCACGTCGAATTCGGCGTAGAAGCTGCCGTTGCCGTGGAATTTCAGTCCGCCGATGCGGTAGCCGCGGGCGTTGGTCCAGGTGCCGACCAGGGTTTCCTCGCCGCTGTAGGGATCGGTCTCGGAGTGGTAATGGGCCAAGTCTGGCAACGGGCGGGGCCGGGATTCCCGCGGCGGGAAGCCGAGCTTGCTGATTTCGGTTTCGAGCCGGGCGCAAATGGCCTCGGCCAGGGGCCGGATTGCCGCCAGCTTGGCGTCCAGCATGGGATGGCTCATGGCGCTACTCCTTAATATATGGTCTACGGTCCCGCCGCCCGCCACGCCTCGTAGCCATCGATGAGGTCGTAGACTTCCTTGAAGCCGAAATCCTTGAACATCTGGGCGTAGGTCTGGCTGGCGTTGCCGTGGTAGCAATAGATCAAGACGGGATCGGCCTTGGGCGTGCCGAACAGCACCCGTTCGAGGTTGGCCTCCGACAGGCGCTCCGCCGTGCCGATCCGGCCCGCTTCGAACGAGGCCGGGTCGCGGGCGTCGTAGACCCGGAGCGCGGGGTTGTCGAGCAGGGTCCGGGTTTCGGTGGCGGTGATCCGCCGCCATGCGTTGTCCGCTGCCATGTTTTTTCCTCCCATGGGTTCAGAGTTCGTCGTCGTGGACCGCCATCCAGCTATAGCCGCCCTGGTCCCAGAGCTGGGCCAGCACTTGGTCGGCGGTATAGCCGGGATATTGCGATTTCACGGATTCGTATTCGGCCAGGAAGGCATCGCGCTCCTCGCCCTCGAAATAGACGGCGCTGTGTTCCTCCTTGGCGCGGAGGGCGTAGGTGGAGCCGTCGCCGTAGGACAGCAGCGCGAATTCCGCGCCTTCCGCCACCACCGCGACGGGTTCTGATAATTCGGGCATGGTCATCCTCCTGGGGTTGGATCGCGCCCGGCGTAGGGCGGCAAGGTGAGTATCCGGGTATCCACCAGCGGGAAACCCACGGTGAAATGGTAGAGCGATTGGAAGGCCGGCCCTTCGAGGCCCAGCAGTTGATGGAATACATCGTCGAAATAGCAGCCGATGCCGGTGCCGCGCACACCCAGGGCTTCGGCCTCCAGGTACAAGGCTTGTCCCAACAGCCCGGCTTCCCAATAGAGCCGCCGGTAGGCCCAGGGTGCTTCAGCCAGGGACGCCTCGAATTCGGCCAGCATCCCCAGCGCGAACGAGCTATCCGCGCCGATAGCCTGATGGCAGTTGATGGCCCGCCCGATCTTGGCGCAATCGCCCGCCACCAGCCGGAACAGCGGCAAATGGCCGGGACAGCCCGCGGGCCGGGTCCACTCGAAATCCGGCTTGCAGGCGGCGCGTAGATCGGTTTCGATCCCGGCGCGGCGGGGCAGGGCGTAGAGTCCCGGTTCCAGTCCTGCCACCCGGTGTACGAACAGCACCGGATGCAGCCGGGGCGCGGCGTTCCAGGTGTCGAAGGGCGCGGTATCGGCGCGGGGCAATAGGCCGTCCAACAGCCGGTAGAAGGCGGCGGCGCTCATGGTCTGTTTGCGGTCGAAATGCTGGGCGCTGCGGCGTTGGCGGATCAGCGCCGCCACCGGGGTGGGGTCCAGACCTGGCAGGGATGGATAAGCCACCGCTGTCGATCCGGGCGTTTCGGGCACTGCTTCGGGTGTGCGGCTGGCTTCCGCGACTTCGTCGATCACCGGCCAGTGGTACATGGGATGCGGGTCGAGCCGGTTGGCCTGTCCGCGCCAAGCTTCGGGCGGGAGGACGAAATCGGGCGCGGCGGCGCTTGGGGCGGCGTCGGCCAGCAGTTCCAGCAGTAGTTCCGGTTCTTCCTCCTCCACGCCCAGGAAATCCCCGCGCCGGTCCAAACCGAGCAGCGCCGCCAAGCCGGCGGAACCCAAGCCCGCCACGATACCGACCCGCCAACCCAGGGCCGCCGCCGCATAGCGCAAAGCGCCGATGGCATGGCCGGTGTCGAGCTGGCAATAGCGGAACGCCCGCTCGCCGTATTTCCAGGCTTCCCGCCAATGGATGGAACTCAGGGCCACGAAGACCCGTGATTCCACAACGGACGCCGGGTCGCACGCAGCGCGTTGTTCCAGCACATGGTCGCGGCTGAGGTAGTGATAAACACCGTCGGCGAGGTCGGCCACGCCCCGGCACAGCACATAACCCTCGGTCGGGTGCAGGTTCCCGCTGGAAGGATTACAGCGCAAGGCCCAACGGTCGGGTCCGTATTCCTTCCAGGCCGACAGGCCCAGCGACAGTTCCAGCAGGAGGGCGAGGTTTTCCAGCGAGAAGGGGCGCGGCGGCACGCCCCCCGGCCGGCTCAGCGCGGCGTAGGGCGTGGCGGGGCCGGCCGCCGCCAGGGGCAGCCGGACCTGCGGGGCACCTTCGTACCAGCGGAAAGGTTCCGGCTGGGCCGACCAATCCAGGGTTTCCGGTCCCGCCGCGTAGCGCTCGAAACGGTGCTTGGTGCGCTCGTGATAGGCCAAAACCGCGGCCAGCGCCGGAGCGCCGGGTTCCAAGGGGGGATTCATGGGGTTGTGGACTCCGGGGGCGGGCAGGGGTGGGGGCGTTGGCATTGTTCCAGGTGGGCGGCGGGCGCGTCGGCGGCGGAACCCAGGCCGATCCAGGCGGCGACTTTTCCGGGGTCGAAACCGACTTCCCGTGCTTCCCCGACCTGCATCAGCGGGCGGCGGATCAACAGCGGGTCTTTGAGCATCAAGGCCAGGGCTTCGGTTTCGTCCAGGTTTTCCGGGACCACTTCGCCCGCCTTTACCCTGGGGGCGGCGCGGTTGAACCATTCCGCCACCGGACGCCCGCCGAAGAAGGGCCGCAGGGTCTCGACGGTCCAGGGGGTGGTCAGGAGGTTCCGCACGATCAATTCATGGCCGGCCTCGGCCAGCAGGTTTTTTTGCCGGGTGTTGTTGCCGCAGCCGGGTTTTTCGTAGAAGACGATGGTCGCCATGGGTGGGGTTCCGGGCGTTGGGATGGGGTTAGGCGGTGGAAAACCGTTTGGCCAGGAAGGCGGCGGCCCCCGATAGCGCGAAGGCGGTGCCTTCCGCCAAGGGCGCGGCCTCCGGGGCGGGGTTTTCCGGCGGCTTGTTGCGGCGGACCAGGGCGGCGGCGTAGGCCCGGCACTGTTCGGGCGCGGCCTCGGCGTAGCTGTAGCACAGTTCCTCCCCGGTATCGATATGGCTTTCCCAGCCTTCCAGACCTTCGGGGTTTTTGAGGCTGGCCCGGACATCTTCCGCCGCGCCGATGTACACCAGCTTTTGTGGCGAACACGCCTGCTTCTTGCCGCTGTAGATGCAGGTGTAGACGCAATAAATCCCCGGTGCCGCCGGGACGGAGGCTTTTTTCTTGTCGCGCCAATAGCCCTGGAATTCGAGGGTGATTGCGGGGGATGCGTCCATGGTCGTGTCCTCTAGGGATGGGACGGCAACGGGGCCGACGCCCGCCGCAACAGGCCCATCCCGCCGCCGATGTGGGTGGGTTCGAGCAAATCGCCGCGCTCGGCGAGGTCGAGCAGGGCGTCGGCCTGCCATTCGATCTGGCGGCGGATATCGGGGTCCAGCGCCTTCAGCCAGCGGGTGGGGATCGCCGCCGCGCCATAGGCCGCGCCCGCCACCATGCCGGCGATGGCTCCGGTGGTGTCGGCGTCGTCGCCGCGGTTCACCACCCAGGTCAGGCAGTCGGCGAAGTTCTCGGTGCTGAACAGGCCATACAGCACGGTCTGCAAGGTATCGACGATATAGCCGCTGGCCCGGCCCGGATAGGGATCGAAGCGGAATTCGGGATGGCGCGCGATCAGGTCGGCGGCGATGGACCGGCAATCGTCCAGGGTTCCGCCCAGGATCAAGCTTTGCGCCATCTGTCCGGTCGCCAGGGTGGCGGCGTCCGACAGCGGATGGTGGTGGGTGATATGGGATTGCTCGACCGTGCAGCGGGTGAACGTGGCCGGTTCCCCCAGGGTGGCGAGGACCACCGGCACATTCCTCATGCACGCGCCGTTGCCGCCGTCGCCCGGATTCAAGGGTGCCTCCAGGCTGCCGTCGGTCATGAAACGGCGGATGCCGCGGCGGCAGGTGTTGCCGACATCGGGCGGGCGGCGTTTGAGCCAGGCCGTGAAGGATTCGGCCACGGCGTGGAGGTCCCAGCCGCCGCTCTCGACGATGGCCCGGCCCAGGGCCAGGGACATCTCGGTGTCGTCGGTGATCTGCCCGGCCTTGAGCTTGAGCCAGCCGCCGCCGACGATCTTGTCGTGGACGCCGTAGCGGTGGCTGATCTCCCGGGGTGTCATGAATTCCACGGTGGCTCCCAGGGCGTCGCCGATGGCGACGCCGAGATAAGCGCCCAGGGCGCGTTCGCGGCGGATCGAGGTGTTCATCAGTAATAGGTGGCCTTCACCCGGTATTCGCCGCCGACGATCATGTACTCCGATTCGGCCTTGAGTCCGTGGCCCGGCAGCAGGTCGTTGAAAAACAGGATCTTCACCAGGGGCACTTTCACCTCCAGGATGAAATCGCCGAATTCGCAGGCGATATCGCGGTTGGCGGTGAACGACACCAGGTTGTTGAGCCTGACCGTCATCCAGCGGCCCTCGCGCGGGCCGATCTGGCGTTGTTCGTGGAAGCCGTTCTCGCCCCGGTAGAGGGTGACATGGCGGCGTTCCAGAAGGCTAAAGCGTTGCATCGTCCATTGGCAGAATTCGTACAACAGGTCGAGTTGCAGGTTGATGCTGTTGTTGTGGAAGCGGCTGGACATCTTCTCCTCGACATAGCCCATCCAGGCGGGCGAGGGGAAGCGGCCCAAAGGCTCCTTGTGGAAGGTCGGGAACAGGCCGAAGCGGCTTTCCACCCAGCCTTTCAACACCGCGCCCTGCGGGTTGTTGGAATCGAACCCCCAACCGCTCAGGAGCTTGAGGTAACTGGAACGGAACCGCCTGGGCCCGTCCCCGCTTTTTGGTTTTTCCCCGTACAGGCCGAACACCAGGTACATGTAGTCCTGGAAGATTTCCGCCGCCGCCTGGGGGTCGGGGGCGGTGTCGAGGCGGTCGAACAGGCCGTAGTTGGCTTCCCTAACGCCCGCGATCCGCAGCGGCTGCGGATACTCGTTGAAGGCGCTGCTGGCCAGCAACCGGGTGGGAATCCCCACCAGGTGGTTGATGCTGTGGCCGATGCTGGCGGGTTCGTCTGCCATGGTGCGGGCGCTGCCTCTGTGGGGTTTTGTAGGGTGGGCATGCGCCCACCCAGTCCGGGCCATCCCGGTGGGCATGAATACATGCCCACCCTACCGTCCTTACACCGGGCGGTTTTCCGGGATTTTGATCGGACCCATGACCTGCAGGCCTTCCTCGAAGCTGATCTCGGGGAATTTCTCGTCGAACCCGGCGGCGGCGTCGGCCACGATTTGCAGCTTGCCGGCGGTGTCCATCTTCTTCAGGTCGCCGCGGTCGATCATGAACATATCCCTGAGTTCGTTATATACCGTGGCTTCTTCCAGGGGCAGCACCCAGAAGGTCGCGCCGCCGTAGCTGATCTGGAATTTCTTGTCGATGGGCAGGTTGCCGGCGAAGAAGAAATACTTGCCGGTCGGCGACAGCTTATCGCCCAGCACTTCGCACAGGAGCTTCAGGTATTCCAGGGACAAGGCCACCCCGGCCAGGAATTCGATGGTCGGTTCGCCTGCTTTGGCGACGATCATCACCTGGTCGAAGCGGATTTCCGGCGGGCGGGCCTCGTCGCTGAACTGCTGGGCGAACTTCAGGGCGATTTCGCCGCGGAAGCCGAAATAGCCCGGTTTGGTTTGGCCTTTGAAGACCGGGGACAGCAAACGCTTTTCGGCGTCCAGGCTGGCGAGGGCGGTTTCGGTGATGGTGGTCATAAGACTCCTTATTTGAGGGTGGTTGCGAAATCTAGGGTTGGTTGCGGAGGAAATCGGCGGTCTTGTGGAAGGACGCGGCCAGTTGGGCACGGAGTTCCGCGTCGGGCACCTGTTCCTCCAGGGCTTGATTCATACAGGACAGCCAGGCATCCCGCGCCGCCGCGTCGATGGGGAACGGGAGATGGCGTTGCCTGAGCTTGGGCGGGCCGAAACGCTCGGTGAACAGCGGCGGTCCCCCCAGCCAGCCCGACAGGAACAAGTACAGCTTCTCCTTCGAGGAGGCCAAGTCCTCCGGGTGCATGGCGCGGATGGCCCGGGCTTCCGGCTTCCGGTCCATCAGTTCGTAGAAGCGCTCGACCAGGTTGCGCACGGCGGTTTCCCCGCCGAGCCGCTGGTAATGCGGATTGTTCGGGGTCTGCGGGAGGGCGTTGGAAGGGACCGACATCGTTACATCACCTGGACCGGGATGCTGAGCTTCACCGAGCGCCCGAGCTGGGCGTCCACCTTCTGGCGGGCCTTCTCGATGGTCAGGGGCTTGGCCAGGATGGAGTTCGCGCCATTCCTGAGGCATTCCTGGGCCAAGGGGTCGGTGGCGGAATCGGCCACCATCACGATCTTGAGGTTGGAAATCTTGGAGCGGATTTCGGCCAGGACGCCGACGCCCTTCTCCTTGACGATGCTTATGCCCAGGAAGATCAAGTCCGGCTTCCAGTCCACGGCCTTGCGGTAGACCGCTTCGAGGTCGGGGATTTCGTGGGTCTCGTTCTCGTCGTGCAGCATGAATTGCAGCGCCGCGCTCATGATTTCGTCGTTGTCCACCACGAACACGCGCTTGTTATCCACGGCCTTATTACTGTCTACACCGATCTGCATGGAGGGTTCCTCGGGTTGGTGGATGGAAGCTGGGCATTCCCGGACTGCGGTCCCGCCTGGCTTCTTATAGGAGCGGGGATCATCCGGGAAGCTTGAATCGAAAGCTAACAGCCATTCAGCAATATCCATTCCACGTTTGTTTGATTCCCGACAAAATCCGGGGGGATTGGGCCAAGCAATTGATTCGCAAGGGGAAGCCGGAGCTTGTGCGAATTTACCCGCAAATTGAGGGGTTTGTGTCGTTCCTTACAAACTCAATGGTTTTGTCCACTTGATAACACGGGAGCGCATCCCCATGGGGGTCGGCCATATCCGGTTTTTTCCTTTTAAAACAAGTGGATATAAATTCAAAACGAACATGGCACGGTCTCTGCAACATAGGGTTCGGGCGGTATCCACACCGGGAGAAACGGTGAAGCCACCAAGAAAAAAAAGAAATGCACACCGATTTCGGCGCAGATTTTTTCTTTCGGCGGAGTTTACCGGTCCATACACCCAGAGATCGTTTTCGATTAACACCTGTTACAACTGGAGATAAACCATGGCTAGTTTGAGACAGATTGCTTTCTACGGCAAAGGCGGCATCGGTAAGTCCACCACCTCCCAGAACACCCTGGCCGCTCTGGCCGAAATGGGCCAACGCATCCTGATCGTGGGCTGCGACCCCAAGGCCGACTCCACCCGTCTGATCCTGCACGCCAAGGCCCAGGACACCATCCTGTCCCTGGCCGCCGACGCCGGCAGCGTGGAGGACCTGGAGCTGGAAGACGTGATGAAGGTCGGTTTCCGCGACATCCGTTGCGTGGAATCCGGTGGCCCGGAGCCGGGCGTCGGCTGCGCCGGCCGCGGTGTCATCACCTCCATCAACTTCCTGGAGGAAGAAGGCGCGTATGAGGACATCGACTATGTGTCCTACGACGTGTTGGGCGACGTGGTCTGCGGTGGTTTCGCCATGCCGATCCGCGAGAACAAGGCCCAGGAAATCTACATCGTCATGTCCGGCGAAATGATGGCCATGTACGCGGCCAACAACATCTCCAAGGGCATTCTGAAGTACGCGAACAGCGGCGGCGTGCGCCTGGGCGGCTTGGTCTGCAACGAGCGCCAGACCGACAAGGAACTGGAACTGGCCGAGTCCCTCGCCGCCAAGCTGGGCACCAAGCTGATCTACTTCGTACCGCGCGACAACATCGTGCAGCACGCCGAACTCCGCCGCATGACCGTTATCGAGTATGCCCCGGAATCCAAGCAGGCCCAGCACTACCGCAACCTGGCCGAGAAGGTCCACGCCAATTCCGGCAACGGCATCATTCCGACCCCCATCACCATGGACGAGTTGGAAGACCTGTTGATGGAACACGGCGTCATGGCCCAGGTCGACGAAAGCCAAGTCGGCAAGACCGCGTCCGAACTGGCCGCCTAAACCGGTAGCCCGGACGGGACCGCGCCCTAGTTACACCGCCGGGCGCGGTTCCGGTCCCTCTTGCGGGTCGTTCGAGTAGCCCGGCCCGCCGGGAGGGAACCGCGCCGCCCGCCCTAACCCTACGAACCCCATCAGGAGCGACCATGAGCCTCACCGCAGAGCAAACCAAAGAACGCAACAAGGCCCTCATCAAAGAGGTTCTTGAAGTCTACCCGGACAAGACCGCCAAGCGCCGTGCCAAGCACCTCAACACCTACGAGCAAGGCAAACCGGACTGCGGCACCAAGTCCAACATCAAATCCGTCCCCGGCGTCATGACCATCCGTGGTTGCGCCTACGCCGGTTCCAAGGGCGTGGTGTGGGGTCCGATCAAGGACATGATCCACATTTCCCACGGCCCGGTCGGTTGCGGCCAGTACTCCTGGGCTTCCCGCCGCAACTACTACATCGGCACCACCGGCATCGACACCTTCGTCACCATGCAGTTCACCTCCGACTTCCAGGAGAAGGACATCGTGTTCGGCGGCGATAAGAAGCTGGAAAAGATCATCGACGAAATCGAGGAGCTGTTCCCGCTCAACCACGGCATCACCGTGCAGTCGGAATGCCCCATTGGCCTGATCGGCGACGACATCGAAGCGGTGTCGAAGAAGAAGTCGAAGGAATACAACGGCAAGACCATCGTGCCGGTGCGTTGCGAAGGTTTCCGCGGCGTGTCCCAGTCCCTCGGCCACCACATCGCCAACGACGCCGTCCGCGACTGGATCTTCGACAAGGCCGACAAGCGTCCGGAATTCAAGACCACCCCGTATGACGTCGCGATCATCGGCGACTACAACATCGGCGGCGATGCTTGGTCCTCGCGCATCCTGCTGGAAGAAATGGGCCTCCGCGTGATCGCCCAGTGGTCCGGCGACGGCTCCCTGGCCGAACTGGAAAACACCCCGAAGGCCAAGTTGAACGTGCTGCACTGCTACCGTTCGATGAACTACATCTCCCGCCACCTGGAAGAGAAGTACGGCGTGCCGTGGGTCGAGTACAACTTCTTCGGCCCGACCAAGATCGCGGAATCCCTGCGCAAGATCGCCAGCTACTTCGACGACACCATCAAGGCCAACGCCGAACTGGTCATCGCCAAGTACCAGCCGCTGATGGATGCCGTCATCGCCAAGTACCGTCCGCGCCTCGAAGGCAAGAAGGTCATGCTGTACGTCGGCGGCCTGCGTCCCCGCCACGTCATCGGCGCCTATGAGGACTTAGGGATGGAAATCGTCGGCACCGGCTACGAGTTCGGCCATAACGACGACTACCAGCGCACCACCCACTACGTCAAGGACGGTACCCTGATCTATGACGACGTGACCGGCTACGAATTCGAGAAATTCGTCGAAGCCATCCAGCCCGACCTGGTCGGTTCCGGCATCAAGGAAAAGTACGTGTTCCAGAAGATGGGCGTGCCGTTCCGCCAGATGCACTCCTGGGATTATTCCGGTCCCTATCACGGCTACGACGGCTTCGCCATCTTCGCCCGTGATATGGACATGGCGATCAACAACCCGGTGTGGGCCATGACCAAGGCTCCCTGGAAGAAGGCCGCCGCCTGATCCCGTAGGGTGGGCCGGTATTCCCGGCCCACCGCGACGCTACGGAAAGCTGGGCATGGGTAACATGCCCACCCTACGAGTACCACGAGTACTAGCCGTATAAGAAGACCCAGGGCGTGTCCGGCCACGCCACAAGAATCGTCCGGTGAGCCCCGCAAAGGCCCGCCCCGCCACCCGCCATTTAGGAGTTACTTCCATGAGTCAGAGCGCAGAAAAGGTCCTAGACCATTTCAATCTTTTCCGTCAGCCCGAGTACGTCGAGCTGTTCGAGAACAAAAAGAAGGAATTCGAGTTCATGCCCCCCGACGAGCAGGTGGAGCAGGTTCGCGAGTGGGCCAAGACCGAAGAGTACAAGGAAAAGAACTTCGCCCGCGAAGCGTTGGTCGTGAACCCGGCCAAGGCCTGCCAACCGCTGGGCGCGGTGTTCGCCGCCGTCGGTTTCGAGGGCACCATTCCCTTCGTCCATGGTTCCCAGGGTTGCGTGGCGTACTACCGCAGCCATTTCAGCCGCCATTTCAAGGAGCCGACTTCCTGCGTCTCCTCCTCCATGACCGAGGACGCGGCGGTGTTCGGCGGCCTCAACAACATGATCGACGGCCTCGCCAACACCTACAACATGTACAAGCCGAAGATGATTTCGGTTTCGACCACCTGCATGGCGGAAGTGATCGGCGACGATTTGAACGCCTTCATCAAGACCTCGAAGGAAAAGGGCAGCATCCCGGCCGATTACAACGTGCCGTTCGCCCACACCCCGGCCTTCGTCGGCAGCCACATCACCGGTTTCGACAATGTGATGAAGGGCGTGCTGTGGCACTTCTGGGATGGCAAGGCCGGCACCGTGCCGCCGATGGTGCGCGTCCCCAATGACAGCATCAACTTCATCGGCGGCTTCGACGGCTACACCGTCGGCAACCTCCGCGAGATCAAGCGCATCTTCAACCTGTTCGATGTGAACTACACCATCCTGTGCGATAACAGCGACGTGTGGGATACCCCGACCGACGGCGAATTCCGCATGTACGACGGCGGCACCACCATCGAACAGACCGAGAACGCCCTGCACGCCAAGGCCACCATCTCCATGCAGGAATACTGCACCGAGAAGACCCTACCGCTGATCGCGGACCATGGCCAGGAAGTCGTCGCCCTCAACCACCCCATCGGCATCAAGGGCACCGACAAGTTCATGATGGAAATCTCCCGCCTGACCGGCAAGCCGATCCCGGCGGAACTGGAGAAGGAGCGTGGCCGTCTGGTGGACGCCATCGCCGACTCCACCACCCATATCCACGGCCTGAAGTTCGCCATCTACGGCGACCCGGACCTGTGCTACGGCCTAGCCGAGTTCCTGTTGGAACTGGGCGCGGAACCGACCCACGTCCTGGCCACCAACGGCGGCAAGGCTTGGGAAAAGAAGATGCAGGCCTTGTTCGATTCTTCGCCCTTCGGCAAGAACTGCAAGGTCTATCCGGGCAAGGACCTGTGGCATATGCGCTCCCTGCTGTTCACCGATCCGGTCGATTTCTTGATCGGCAACACCTACGGCAAATACCTGGAGCGCGATACCGGTACCCCGTTGATCCGCATCGGCTTCCCGATCTTCGACCGCCACCACAAGCACCGCTACCCGGTGTGGGGCTATCAGGGCGGCATGAACGTGCTGGTCTGGATCCTCGACAAGATCTTCGACGAGTTCGACAAGAACACCATCATCCCGGCCAAGACCGACTACAGCTACGACATCATCCGTTGATGGGCTGACCAGTTCAGGGTTGGAAAAGGAATACCGGCGGCCTTCGGGCCGCCGGTTTTTTTGTGCCTGGAATTTTCGGGTGCGGGCTTTCACGCGTGAAAGTGCCGGGGCGTGGCGTTCGCGTATCGGCCCGGACCAGGGTAAAGGCGGAAAAAAAGGGGCGGATATGGACCGCCCCGGTGGAGGAAATGTCTGCGCGGTCCTACTGGTTCCAGTCGGTCGCGCTCACCCCGTTCGGCGTCCAATACTTGCCGTCGTCGGCGCTGTTCTTGTAGTAGCTGTTCGGCACCACACGCCATTTGTTGCGCCGCCACAGGTTGCCGTTGCCATCGGTCCAACCCGGATACAGCGGTCCGAAATAGGGCTGGATATCGGTGCCGAAGGTATTATCGGTGAAGACGACGTTTTTATTGTTCTGCTTCCCGCCGATGGCCACGGTATAGCCGAATCCCGAAAAATAGTTATTGGTGATTGTTACATTGGTATATCCAGCGCCACCGGCCAAGGATAAACCCTGGGTATTGCCGACCGATGAAATCTTATTGTGGTCGAATATCATATAACCCTGTCCACCCCAGTTATCCAATATCCCGTCGGTGTGGTCCACCCCACCGCCATCGTCCCTGGCGTCGTGGAACCAGGTGTTCCTCACCACAACGGGCCGGGCCTGACTCGAATACTGCATCTGGATACCTCCGCCGAAACCCCAGAAATCGGAATGATCGATGGTGATCTGCACGGCGCCGCGCTGATCGATACCGTAGCCATAGCCTTGGCTATAGGCCGTGGGCGGCGCGGAAACCACCCGCGGCTGGAAGGTGACATAATCGAAAACGATATTGTTCCCGCAGGTTTTGTAATGGTCGCCGATGACGACGTTGGCGTTGTTGTTGGGGTCGGTCTGGGTGTAGGCGAACCGGCTGCCGTAGAAGGTGACGTTGCTCACATCGCAGGGCACGGTCAGCCCCTGCGTGAAATCGTAGAACTTATAGGTCTGGCCGCTCTGTAGGGTCCCGGTGAACGGGGTGAGGTATCCCGGATAGCCCGGCGCGTTCTTGTATCCGGTATTGGTCGCGTCCGGCCATTGTCCCGCTGTCGGTGGCGGGGAGGTCGGAGCGCCGATGCGGAGGTTGGCCGGGGGTGAAAGGGCCGCCCCGGCTGCGGGGCCGTACAGGCAGGAGACCGCGACCAGGGCGGTGAGGGTGCGAGGAGTCGATATATTCATGGAATGCTCTTTTCAGGCAGGGTGCCGACGGGATTATGCCGTCGGCACGGGGGATTAATACATGGCGCGATGGACGTACGGGCATCTTATGGCAAGGCGCTTGGCATCGAGGCAATAGGATATGGCCGGGCTAAAAAAGGATGGGAGACCGATTTTGCCGTCGATCTGGATTCTCCCATCCAAGCTTCACCCATGATCCTATCGATACCCATGGCTATCAAGGCTTGAATACCACGTCCACCCAGTAATTGGTGGATTGATAGCTGCTATCCGGGAAGGCCGGGGTGGCGCTGTAGCGATAGACGCCATTGGCATTGCCGGACCCGCCCAGGGCGTGCAGTGGCGCGTTGTCGTAGCCCGCGGTGGCGAAGAAGCTGATGTTATGGGCATACTGGCCGACATTGGTATGGTAGGACGCCACATAAACGGTATTGGCCGCGATTTTCACCGGGGTGGCGAAATTGACCTGCTGCCAGCCGGAAGCGGTTTCGCCGCTGAAGGTAGCCCGCGCCAACTGTTGGCCGCCGACGCTCCATAGGGTGGCGACATGGGTGCCGGTGTTGGTCGTGCCCTTATAGAAGCGGATACCCGTGATGGCACCGGCCACGTCGGATTTGAACTTCAGGCCCACTTCCACCGGCGAAGTATCGCCCGGTTCGGTCGGGTTGGCCGGCACGGTGGAGGTTTTCCACAGGCTGTTCAGGATCGGCTTGTTACGGTCGGCGGCGATCTCGGCCTGGTTCAAGGCCCGGTTGTACAGCCTCACCTCGTCGATGCGGCCCGCGAAATAATCGCCCAGCACGCTATGCCCGCCGATACGCAGCGCCCCGCCGGAGACCTGGATGGCGCCGTTCACCGCGCCCTGGGCCACCGGGTTGGCGTCCACGTAGAGCTTGAGCAGGCTGCCGTCGTAGGTGGCGGCCAGGTGTTTCCAGGTGGTGGCGGGCAGGCTGGTCCCGCCGGGCAATTGCCACCAAGTGCTGGTCATGACGCCCGCCGCCGCTTGGTTGGTCGCGGCGTTGGCGAACAGGCCATAGGCCGAACCGGAGCCGGATTCCTTGTTCAGGACGCCGGACACGCCGCTCATCGCGGCCTGCGGATAGACCCAGGCTTCCAGGGTCATGCCGCTGGTGAGGTCGAGCGAGGCGGCGTCCTTGACCGAGACCCAGGCGCTCGTGCCGTTGAAGCTCAAGGCCCGTCCGAATTTGCCGCTGTTGGTCCGCGTCGCCGCGCTGAGCGTGCCGTGGTTGTTGAGGCCGGACGAATCCAGCGCGGTGTTGCCGGTCGGTTCCTCGAAGCCGTAGGCCGCGACCAAGCCATTGGCCCCATCGCCGGAGCCGCCGGAACTGGAACCCGTGACCGTGACCGTGCCGGTCTTGTTGCTGGAACCACTGGCGTTGCGGGCGGTGAGGGTGACGGTATAGGTGCCCGCCGCCGCGTAGGTGTGCGAGGGACTGGCGACCGTGGCAGTGCCGCCGTCGCCGAACGACCAGGACCAGGCCGTGGGGCTGCCGGTCGAGGTGTCGGTGAAGCTCACCGGCAGGGGCGCGGTCCCCGTGGCCGGGGTGGCGGTGAAATTGGCGACCGGTGCGGCCACCTGGGTGGCCTGCACGACATAGGCTTGGGTGGCGGTATTGCTGCCGCCGGGGCCGGTCACCTTGAGGGTGACGGTATAGGTGCCCGCCGCGCTGTAATTGGTGGAAGCGGACTGGGCGGTGCTGGTGACACCGTTGCCGAGGTTCCAGGAACGGCTGGTCACGCTGCCCTGGGAAGTGTCGGTGAAGGTCACGGTCTGCCCGGCCTTGGCCGAGCCCGAGGCCGGGCTGGCCGCGATCTGGGCGGCCGGGGCGGCGACGTAGGAGACTTGGTTGGAATAGCCGCTTTGCACGGTCCGGGTAGTGTCGTAGGCCTGGGCGGCGATGTAATAGGTCGCGCCGTCGGCCAGGTTGTTCAAGGTGTAGGTGGTGGCCTTGCCGACATCGACATTGGTGGTGTAGTTGCCGCTGCTGGTCCCGTAATAGAGTTTGTAGCCCCCGAGGCTGGATTCGGTGTTGGCGTCCCAGGAGAGCGTGACCTGGCCGGCTCCCGCCGTCGCGGCGTGGCCTAGGAGCGCGAGCCATCCGCACAGCGCGGTGCGGCCGATCTTATGGGGTTTGGGGTTGGTTGCCTTGCTGCTGAACATGATGGTCCTCATGGCTATTGTGTCCCCCGCCGGGCTTGCCGGGACGCGGGGCCGGGGCTGGTTTCAGCCCGGTGGGCATGATGGGTGTCCTTACGTTGGCCGCCGTGGGCGGGTCATGGATTGGGGCTTCCCTGTTCACGCCGGGGAAAGCGCAAAAGCCGGGCCAAACGGGTTCGGGCGGGGTGGCGGGACGCTGTCCCGGAGCGGGCAAAACCCTGTATCCATAAAGGATTGGGTGGATCGTGGGGCGGCGGGAACCGGAGGCGGGAGGCGGGGAATGGCGCTGGCCCGGACGTCCGGCGGGTGCCATCGGCGTCGTCGATCACAGACAGGATACGCAGGACTACCTATGCCCCCGGCGGCGACAGGGGGGTGTCGCCACGCGCTGCTGGCTTGGGCAACCCCGGTCCGGCAGGGTGCGGACCTGTCCGTGGCCGGGAAGGGCGGGGGACGGTTTTGTCGCTAGCGCTGGGCGGGCGTAGGGATTCCGGGATGGTCTGGCCGGGAAAGAGGCGGAATCCGGGGGGATTGCCATGGCGGCGGCACAGCCGGGGCGGGATGGAACGGTGGACGATGGCGCGGGACGGAGGATCGGGAAGGGCCGTCGCCGGACGGAGACGCCGCTAAAAATCCTGGGACTTGCGCCGGTCCGGGCTGGAGTGGCCGCGAGGATGGGCGCGGCGTTCCCCGCGCCTGCGCTCGGGGCCTACCCCATCGCGTGGCAGGGCGAGCCAGCGGCGGCAGACCCAGGGGCTGGCGATCCAGACCAGGAGGCAGTTGAGGAGGATCGTTCCCAGCATAATCAGGATGCCATCCAGCATGGCTCGTCCTCCCTGGCCGGTTCGGTGGAAGCGTCCCGCGCCGTCCGGGCCGGGCGGGATGCGGAATTCCATCATCTTACCGACCACCGGACCCGGCCAGTCGGGAGGATTACCTAAGCCGGCGGGGGACCGGCCGTGGCGGATTCATTCCAGGAACCGCGCCGGGGCCAGGTGTTCCATGCCGAAGGCCGCCGCCACGCCCGCGTGGGTCACATAGCCCTGGGCGATGTTCAAGCCTTTGCGCAGCGCCTCGTCGCCGCGCAACGCCTGTTTCCAGCCCTGGTTCGCCAAGCGCAGCAAATAGGGGAAGGTGGCGTTGGTCAGGGCCAGGGTCGAGGTGCGCGGCACCCCGCCCGGCATGTTGGCGACGCCGTAATGGATGATGCCATCCACCACGTAGGTGGGGTCTTCGTGGGTGGTGGCGTGGATGGTCTCGACGCAGCCACCCTGGTCGATGGCGACATCGACGATCACCGCGCCGGGCCGCATCAGCTTGAGGTCTTCCCGGCGCAGGAGCTTGGGGGCCACCGCGCCGGGAATCAGCACCCCGCCGATCACGAGGTCGGCCTGGGCCAGGTATTCCAGCACGTTGTGGCGGTTGGAGAACACCAACTGCACATTGGCCGGCAGCACATCGCTGAGGTAGCGCAGCCGTTCCAGCGAAATATCCAGGATCACCACCTGGGCACCCAGCCCCGCCGCCATCTTGGCGGCGTTGATCCCGACCACCCCGCCGCCCAGGACCACCACCTTGGCCGGGGGCACGCCCGGCACCCCGCCCAGCAGCACGCCGCGCCCGCCGTGCAGTTTCTCCAGGTATTTGGCCCCTTCGTGGACCGCCATCCGGCCCGCCACTTCCGACATGGGCGTCAGCAAGGGCAGTTCGCGCGAGGGCAGCTCGACGGTTTCGTAGGCGATGCAGACCGCCCCGGAATCGAGGTGCGCCCGCGTCAGTTTCTCGTTGGCGGCGAAATGGAAATAGGTGAACAAGGTCTGGCCGGAGCGGATGCGCTTCCATTCGGGTTCGATGGGTTCCTTGACCTTGACGATCAGGTCGGCCCCGGCCCAGACGCTGTCGGCGTCGGGCAGGATCTGGGCGCCGACGGCGGTGTATTGGGCATCCTCGAAGCCGCTGCCGACCCCGGCCCCGGTTTCGAGCAGCACCTCGTGGCCGGCGGCGGTCAGCGCCTCGACCCCGGCGGGGACCACGGAGACGCGGTTTTCGTTGGTTTTGATTTCTTTGGGGACACCGATTTTCATGGGGATGGTCTCGCTATTCTTGGGGGATGGTGGGTGTGGCCGGCTTGGGGATGGCGGGGGAGCGGCACCGGGCCGGACCCTGCTGGGAGGGATGCGGAAGCCGTCCCGCTCCCGCCGGTCGTTGTGATGCAATCAATCACGGGAAGCAAAGCCCGAGCCAGGACGCGCGGATGTGCCGGAAGCCGCGCCGGGCTTGGGATCGGGGGGGATGGGCGGGGGCGGGCGTGGTGGGATGGAACCGGGGATTTGTTGCAATCGGCACAAGCCGGCGCGGGCATGGCTCAATGGCTGGTGGCCCGCATCTTCCGCCAATCCGCTTCCGGCACCTTGGCCAAACGGCCATCTGGCAAGACCCAGAGGCGTCCGGTCTCGACCCGGCCCAGCACCTCCACGCCCCAAGGGTTCAAGCGGCAGACCTCGCCGTTATCGACCACGCGCACGGCGGGGACGTGGCTGTGCCGGGCCACGGCGGCGTTGGCGGCCAGATGGCGCGGCGTGCCGTGCACCGGGATCACCACCGGCGGCTGCACCCAGCCATACAGGCGTTCGAGGTCGGCCTGGGCCGGATGGCCCGAGACATGGACCAGGGCGTCGTGGTCGGTGGCCACCCGCACGCCCAAATCCCGCAGCCGCTGTTGGATGCGTTCCACCGAGCGTTCGTTGCCGGGGATCATGCGCGAGGAGAAGATCACCAGATCGCCGGGGTCCAGTAGCAAATCGCGGTGGCGGTCCGCCGCCAGCCGCGCCAGGGCCGAATTGGGTTCGCCCTGGCTGCCGGTGCAGGCGGCGAACAGGGCTTCCGGCGGCAGGTGGCCGAGGTGCGGGCCGTCGACCGGCTCGGGCAGCTTGTCCGGCCAATAGCCCAGGCCGCGGGCGGTCGCCAGCATCCGTTCCATGGCCGGGCCGACCACGCCGAAGCGCCGCCCCAGGGCGTCCGCCACCCGCGCCAGGGTCGCCAGCCGGGCGACATTGCTGGCGAAGGCGGTGGCGACGATCCGGCCCTTGGCGGTCTTGCCCAGGTCCAGCAGGGGTTTGAACAAATCGCTCTCGGAGCCGGTGCTGCCCGGCACCATGGCGTTGGTGGAATCGCAGACCATCGCCAGCAAGGGTTCGCGCCGGAGTCCCACCAAGCGCCGATGGTCGTAGACCGGGCCGATCACCGGGCGCTCGTCCAGCTTCCAGTCGCCGGTATGCAACACCGAACCCACCGGGGTGCGGATCAACACCGCGTTGGGTTCGGGGATGGAATGGGTCATGCCGATATATTCCAGCGCGAACGGGCCGGCCTCGAAACGCCCGCCCAGGCCCACCTCGACGATGGGTGCGTCCTCCAACCCCACGCGGGCCAGCTTGGCGCGGACCAGGGCCGCCGTGAACGGGGTGGCGTAGATCGGGCAGCGCAGCCGTTGCCAGAGGTAGGGCAGGGCGCCGATGTGGTCCTCGTGGCCGTGGGTCAGGACCAGCCCGGCCAGCCGGTCGCGGCGGGCGGCGATGAAGGCCGGGTCCGCCATCATGACCTCGTAGTCGGGAAAATCGTCGCCGCCGAAGGTGATGCCGAAATCGACGGCGATCCAACTGCCGCCGTAGCCGTACAGGCTGAGGTTCATGCCGATCTCGCCGACGCCGCCCAAGGGAAGGAACAGCAGTTCTTCGGTGCTGGGGGTGGGGTAGAAGCTCATCCGGGGTGGGCGGTCCTGGGTGGATGGGAAGGGGTCGCGCCCCATCCTGCTCGATATGGCGGCGTTTGTCGAGACCGATGCCGCTCCGGCCAAGCTTCAAGGGTGGGCGGCCCGGCGGCTCCACCCGGACCATGCGCGGGCCGGATTCAATTGCAGACGGACCCATTCACCGTTGGATTTTGGTTGTCGATGTTTTGGCCGGTTTCCAAGATCACATTGCCGCTGCGATGCCAGCCATCGGTGGGCGCGGCCCTGGGATACCACACCCCGAAATAACCGGCGCAAGGGTAAAGCGCCGTGGAGAATTTATTATTGGTATGGGTGACGTTGGTGGTGGTGTTTCCATTGGCGGCATAGGCGTAGACGATGAACCCGCCACCGGCCATCAGATTATTAGTGATGGCGATGTTGGCGGTCGAGCCGAAATAATCATCGACCATGATGGCCGAGGTTTGCTGATAAGCATTGTGCAGGGTATTGTGGATGATCGATATATTGGAAGTGCCGCCATCGATTTGGATATTGTCATAATGCGGCGAACCCGGTGCCCCCAGGTCGTGTATATAACTATCCTGGAGGCTCGAACCACTGAGCGGGGTGAAGCCGTTTTCCACCCCGTAGATATTCGAGCGCAAGACCGTGGCGGGACCGATGACCCCCATGGAATTGGTGCCGCCCGCCGTGCCCCGGCCATCGAGCTCGCAATCCTCGATCCGGGCACCGCTGATGCCGTCCTTGACTTGGATCAGGGCGAAAGCGCTGCCGCGGACACGCGAGCGCTTGATGGTCACGTTATTGGCGCTGATATAGATATTGCCGCTGATATCGCGGCTATCGATCACGGTGCCGGGCGTGGTGATGGTCATGCTGCCGCCGGGTGTCAGGGTAACTCCGGTGGGTTGCCAGCCGGTATTGCCGGGGCCGGGCCAACCGCAGGCTTCGAGGTTTTGCCAAACCTTGTGGACGCAATCGACACCGCTCCCGGAGCCGATACGCAGGTTGGCCGGGGGATTGAGCGCCGAGACGCTTTCCGTATACAACGATCCACAGGCCAGGGAGACGAGGGGTAGAACCCATAGGGTGGGAGCGATGCGTGCGCGGTATTTCATGGTGATACCTATAGCCCATGGGGATATGGGCGGCGATTAGAAACTCCTTGGAAAGCGGTGGATTCCTTGTATTCCACAGGGTATCTGGCCGGTCGCGATCCGGCCAAATCCAGACGCCGACGATAGTGCGAAAGCCATGCCAATCGCCTGAAACGGCCTGGGTTTTGGCCGTTCAAGCCATTTTGGGCGGATTACGGGGGGGATTGGCGCGGTCTGGCCATGGTCCGGCCTAGCCATCCGGTGGCGCGGGAACTGGCAAGCGTCGTTAATCCAAGACACCCGCGGCCAGCGCCAGGGTTCCGGGCGCGGGCCGGGTGGGTTTGAAGCGGGGGCGATCCCGATTGAAACCGGCTTTTTCCGTGGGGAAACAGCCGGATCGGTCCAATCGGGTGTCTAAGGGCCGGGGCGGCTCGGGAAGGCGTCGCCGCGAAGAGACAGGGATCGGGACGGCGGGCGGTGCAGGGGCCGGTCCGCCGGTCAATTCAGCGGGAGGCGGTCCTGGGCGCCCATCGCGGTGTGGTAGGCCTTGGCGTCCAGCACCTCGACCCGCGCCATCACGCCGGGACAGCCGTCCTTGCCGTTTTCGGGTTCCACCTGGATGGCGGGGGCGAGTTCCGCCCGGGCCTGGTCGCTCAGTTCCCGGCCCCGGATTTCGAGGTAGTCGGCCTGACCCGGCGCCAGATGGACGCGCTTGGACAGCGTATGTCCCGCCGTGTCGCGCATCAGGTTGCCCGCGCCGTCGAGGAAGCCCAGCAGCACATCGCAACTGCCCGCGACCTCGGTTTGCGCCACCACGTCGAGGCGCAGGGTTTGGTCGGCCCCGAGGGCGATCCGCCCGGCGTCTTCGCCGGCCTGGGCGCAACCTACGGATAACAACAAGGCGAGGAGGGCGGGGGTCTGGTTCATGGTCGTTCTCCGGTGGGCGGGTCTTGGGGGATAGTCTGCACCCGTGGGAGTGGTTTCGACAGTGAACTGGACAGCGGCGGTTTTGTGAATTATTACCAAAAACAGCCCTTGACCTGGGGCCGGTCCTGGGCTTAGGCGATCTCGTCCAACCACGCCATCTGTATGGCTTCCAGCACTTTCTCGTTGCATTTCTCGACGTTGTCCGAGAACCCATCGAGGGCCAGGACCCAATCCAAAAGATCGGTATAGCGGATGAATTTCGGGTCCACGTCGGGATGGGCCTCGGCCAGGGCGATGGCGATATCGAAGGTGTCGCTGAATTTCATGGGGAATTCCTCGCGGGAAGTTGGGGGAGGGGGGATGGCGCGGCTCACTCGGTCCAGCGCTCGCTGCGTAGCGCCTGGGCCACGGCCTGGGCGCGGGACTCGAACAGCTCCGCCGCCGTCCGCGCCGGGGCCGGTTCCACGCCGGTATAGGCCGCCAAGGCCCGCCGCAGCTTGTCGGCCTTGGGATAGGTTTCCAGCGCCTGTCCTGGATAGGCCCGGTAGTCGCAGGCGCAGATGTCGAGCAAACGGGCGAAGCGTTCGGGATGGCGCGGGGCTTCCGCCCGCTCCAGCAAACCGGCGATGGCGGTCGCCCGCATGTCCACGGCGCGGTGGACCCGGTCGCATTCCCGCACCGCCAACCGCGCCAAAGCCAGGCAATCTTCCGGCACCTGGAACCTCGCGCACACCGCTTCGACCAGCGGGATGCCGCGCGCCTCGTGGCCGTAATGGCCGGGCCAGAATTCGCGGGGGGAACCGGCCTTGCCCAGCTTGTGCAACAGGGCCGCCCAACGGGTGGCGAGCGGGGCGTCGATCTTGGCGGTTTCTTCCAGCAGGGCGCATTGGTGCAGGCCGATATCGACCTCGGGCGGGTCGTCGGCGCTTTGCGGCACGCCGAACAGGGCATCGACTTCCGGCAGCAGCGCGAGCAAGGCTCCGTGCTGGCGCAGCAGCAACAGCATCCGCGCCGGATGCGGACCCATCAGGCCATAGGCCAGGATCGGCCAAGCCTGGGGCGGTTCCAAGGTATCGCATCCGTCCGGCAAGGCGCGGAGGCCGGGCAGTGTGGCGGGTTCCGAGCCATAGGCGGCCAGCGCCGCCGCCCGCAGGGCCAGCAGCAGTTCCGGGCCGGACAAGGCGTGGGTTGCGGCGGACATCACGAGGAGCAACTGACTTCGATAGGGCTCAAGGCTTCCGACGGCGGCTCGGCGTAGGCTTCGAGTTCCGGCTGTTCGTCGTAGGGGCGGGCCAGCAGGTCCAGCAGCTTGGCGACCTCGCCATCGTCGCCGGCCTCGGCTTGCGCTATCGCGGCTTGGGCCAGATGGTTGCGCAGCACGTATTTGGGATTGACCCGGTTCATGGCGAAGGCGCGGGCCGCGTCGTCGGTGTTTTGTTCGGCGCGGAGGCGGGCGCGGTAGGCCACGGTCCAGGCGTCGAAGGCGGCGATATCCAGGAGTTCCTCGCGGGCACCGTGGGCCGGGTCATCGTCGGCGGCGCGGACCTTGGCGAGGTGGCGGAAGCCGCGGGTGAAGTCGCTCTTGCCGCGTTGCAGGATCGCCAGGAAGTCGTTGACCAGGGCCAGGTCGCCTGCGCGGATTTCGCGGAGGCCCAGTTTGTCGGCCCAGCGCCGTTCCATGGCCGCGGCATAGACCGGGGCGTAGCGCTCGAAAATGCCGGTGGCGATTTCCAGGGCTTGGGACTCGTCGTCGGCCAGCAAGGGTAGGCAGGCCCGCAGCAGCCGCGAGCAATTCCATTGGCCGATCTGCGGCTGGGCGTAATAGGCGTAGCGGCCCTCGGCGTCGGAATGGTTGCAGACATGGTATTGGCGGAACCGGTCCATGAAGCCATAGGGACCATAATCCAGGGTCAAGCCCAGCACCGAGAAATTGTCGGTGTTCATCACCCCGTGGCAGAAACCCAAGCTTTGCCATTGCGCCATCAAACGGGCGGTGCGTTCGACCACTTCGCCCAGCCAAGCGGCGTGGCGGTCGGGCTGGTCGATCAGGTGCGGATAATGCTCGGCGATGACATGGTCGGCCAGGGGCGCGAGGGCGGTTTTGCCGCCTTGGTGGCGGAAGAACTCGAATTGGCCGAAACGGGCGAAGCTGGGCGCGACCCGGCAGACCACGGCGGCGGTTTCCAGGGTTTCGCGCTGGACCGGCGCGGGCGAGGCCACCAGGCTCAAACAGCGGGTGGTGGGCACGCCCAGGGCGTGCATGGCTTCCGAGCAAAGATATTCCCGGATCGAGGAACGCAGTACCGCCCGTCCGTCCATGCCGCGTGAATAGGGGGTCGGCCCCGCGCCCTTGAGCTGGAGTTCCCGGCGCTGGCCGGCGGGTGTCTGTATCTCGGCGATCAGGAGGGCGCGGCCATCGCCCAATTGCGGCACCCAGGTTCCGAACTGGTGGCCGGCATAGACCGAGGCCGTGGCCGCATAGCCCGGCCAGGGCGCATTGCCCGCCAGGATGGCCAGCAATTCCGGGTTTTGCGTCTCGCCGACATCCAGACCCAATTCCAGCGCTAGGGGCGCGTTGAAATGGACCAGCCGGGGTTCGGGCAAGGGGGTGGCGGGCACTTCGACCTGATAGGGCCGGCCCAGGGCTGCATAGCGTGGGGCCAGCGGCAATTCTCGATGGGGATAGCGGGGAGTGAAACCGTGCATGGCGGGTCTATGGGCGTTCCGCCCGTGGCAAAGTGGAAATCCGGCCCCCGGTCGCGCCCGCGAACACCTTGTTTCCCGGCCTATATCCCGGAAAATTAATAAGGGTATTGCAATCGGTCCCGCCCTATCGAAATATAGGCGGGTTTATAGCGAACCATGGGGAGTCATCTAATGGCGGACAAAGCCGGTCCTTTGGACTTTTTTAAGGCGCTACATGGCGCGTTTTCCGAAACCCTGGCCGCACGGCGGGGCCGCGCGGATTTGATCGACGGTTTGTTGGCCCAGGCTTTCGGCAGCTTCGAGGGCAATGTCGAAATCCAGGCCGAGGGCATGCCCGCCGTGGCCTGCCATAAGGGCTGCGCCACCTGCTGCACACTGCGGGTCACGGCCACCGCCCCGGAAATCTTCAGGGTCGCCCGCGCCGTGCGCTCGGTGTCGGCCACCTTGAAACAGCGCACCGGGATCGACTTGATCCAACGCCTCGCCGCCGCCGACCAACAAACCCGTGGCCTCGGCGAGGAAGCGCGGGTGGCTTTGCGCTGCCAATGCCCGTTCATCGTCGAAGGCATGTGCGTCATCTATCCGGTACGGACCCTGGCTTGTCGCGGCCACGCCGCCTACGATCAGGAAGACTGCGTCCGGGCGGCGATGGGCGAACTCGCGAGCATCGCTTTTTCAGGTCCGCATCTGACCGTGCGCGGCTTGGTGCAGAACGCCATGCAATCGGCCCTGCGCGATGCGGGCTATGCGTTCGGGCTATACGAATTCAACCGGGCCTTGTCCATGGCCTTGGCCGACGAATCCCTGTTGGCGCAATGGCTGGCGGGCGTCGATGTTTTCGCCGAGGCGTTGACGACCGAAGTCAGCCTCGCCGAAATGGCTTCCACCTTCGACGCCATCAAGGCCCATCCCACCTGATGGACGATCTTCCGGCGTAGGGTGGGTAGGTACTCATGCCCACCATTTTTGGGTTATCCCGGTGGGCACGGAATACTTGCCTACCCTAGGGTTTATCCAACTCCATACCGCGGAAGATCGAGCAACGCACGAACACCTCGCGGCTGGGCGGTACCTGCTTGCGGTTGCAAAACTTCGCGACCAGTTTCGCCAAGCCCTTGATATCGCGGCCCGTGGCTTCCGGGAACAGGTCCACCAATACCTCGATCAAATCCGGCTCCACGTCCAGGCCGAATTGCTCGGTCATCACGCCCCAAATCTTGCGGCGGTCCTCGCGTTCCGGCGGATGGAACTTGATGAGGGCGATACAGCGCGACACGATGGCCTCGTCGATATCGTCCACCCGGTTGGTGGTGAGGAACAGGAGGCCGTTGAAATATTCCAGCACCCTGAGAAACACCCCGACCACGGCGTTCATGGTGATATTGTCGTCGCGGCGCTTGATGTAGACATCGGCCTCGTCGATCAACATCACCGCGCCCCAGCGCTGGGCGCGGGTCAGGACATCCTTGAGCGCGGTTTCCATCGCCGCCACGTTCAGCCCCAGTTGCCCGGAATGCACCCGGTACAAGGGCCGTTTGATGATTTCCGAGTACACCTCGGCGGTGAGGGTCTTGCCGACGCCGGGCGGCCCCGCGCACAGCACCGTGGTCCCGCCGGATTTGCCCGCCACGATATCGTCCATCAGCACGTCCATCTCGGCGGTGAGGATATCGATCAGGTCGGTCTGTTCTTCCGGCAACACCAGCTTTTGCTTGAGTTCCGGGTGGTATTCGTAGGGCCGGATATCGTCCACATGCACCCACAGATAATGGTGCAAATCCAGGTGGAACATCAGGATGAAGGCGTGGACCGGCAATTGGGTGAACATGCCCTTGGCCATCGCGGCCTGCGATTCCAGGACTTCGTCCTCGGCCTCGTAGTGGTTGCTCTTGGCTGCCTTGCGCAGGTACGGCCCCAGGATATCGCCGGTGGCGTCGAGGGTCAGGGCGCGGTTGGTGAGGATGCCTTCGTCGTTGACCAAGCGGGCGTCGCCGCCGCCCGAGGACAGGATCACCACGTCCTTGCGCGACCAATCGGTATCGCGGTGGGAGGAGGTCGGGTCTTCGGCGTAGAAGCCCGTGCCCTTGCCCGCGAACTGGGCACCGTAGCGGGCGCGCCAATCGAAATAGCGTTCGCTGGTCTCGTCGTAGGCCCGGATCAGTTCCGGGGTTTCCTTGAGGAAGCCTTTGGCGGCGAGGATTTCCGGGACGGTCTTGCCCGCGATATCGCTGGACGCGATCCGCATCGTGTTGGTGGCCAAGGCGCCCTTGGCGTTGGCCCTGAGTTCGATGAAGATTTTGCCGATCTCGTCATTCGAGGCCGGGGTGTAATCCAGCCGGGTGAGGAGATAGGGCAGGGGACGTCCGGCCACGTTGGCGGTGAACAACCAGCCCCGGATACCGCCTTCGGCCAGATAGCGGGCGATGGCGGGCAGGACCATTTCCAGGTCTTCGGCGGCGAAGCGCACGCCATCGTCGTTCATGGCCTGTTGCAGGGTGGCGAGTTGGGCCGCGCGGGCCTGCATTTCCGGCCCGCCCTTCTGGTACAAATCGCCCAGGAAGGCGATGGCCGGACCGGGAAGCTGTTGGAACGCCACTTCGACGCGGTTGCCGAAGCGCAGTTGTTCCTTGAGATGGGCGAGATCGGGGAATTCCTCGACCATCGCCTCGATATAGGGGCGCTCGATGTGGAGTTTCATGGCTTACCTACCCAATCAGGTTGTCTATCGTTCCCACGCCGGAGCGTGGGAACGATGGCGCCGGGAATCAGGCCACCGCCGCCAAGGGCTGGGCCGCGCCGGTCAGTGCCGCCACGAAATCGGCCAGCGGGCTATCGATCAACTCGATACCTTGCTCTTGCAGGAAGCGCTTTTCGTTGCGGGTCAAGGGGCCGGTCATCACCGCGTAGTGCTTGTCGCTGGACCGCTTCATCACCTGCCGGGCATAGGTCCGCTCCAATTGGTTGCGGAACCTACAGCCCATGAACAAGAAATAGCGCCCGCTCCGGATGTCCTTCACCCGCTCCGGGATCGGCGTCTGGATGTCGATCTCGGTCAGCACCTCCACATAATCGGAATCCGAAATGATGAAGTTGGACGCGGGCGCGATGCAACCCAAGGGCTTATACAACAAGGTGTTCCAGACCGCCGCGGCTTCTGGCCCGGTCTTGCTGCCGTCGGCGTTGAAATAATGCACCCATTCGCCGAAATGCTCGGCCCGGCTCACGCCCTGCACCTGGCCGAAATCGGTACGTCCGGCCAAGGCCGCCGCCATGGTGGCGTCGTACCAGACATCGACGATCAAGGGCAGGGATAGCCCCGCCAGGAAGGTGTGGAGCGCGGTCGGCTTGGCCGCGCCCTGGAACGCGGTCTGCGTCAAGCTCACCAGGGTTTTCCGGTGCTTGAAGTTCTCCACGTACTGGCTGGCCGCGGTCAGGTTCTTGCGGATCTTGTGCGGCACCGTCACCTTGCTGGTGATGAGTTCCACCAGGACCTCCGGCGTGGAGGGAACCTCCACGTCCGGGGCGAGGGCCAGCACTTCCGGGCCGAGATAAGGGATGACCTTGCCGGCCACGAGATCGTCCGCCAGGAAAGCGGGCAGGGTTTGGGTCATGAGGATAGCTCCTGGGTGCATGCGGCTTTCAGGCTCTCGATCTGGGCTTTGGGCAAACGGAACAGGCCGCGCCCGCCGGAGAGGACCTGGAAGCTGTCTTGGGTGTGGTTGGTCAGGAATTTGTACCAAGCCTGGGCTTGGACGCCCGCCGGACGCTCGCCGATTTCACTGACGGTGCCGTCCAGGTTATAGCGCAGGTGAATGACGCATTCGGCGGTGGCGGAGGTGGCTGCTTCGGTCATTGTCGTATCCTCATATTGGAGTGGTGGTGATGGTGTCTAACCGGCGGTTGTCTTGGCAACCGCCTTATTGCTTTATCAATTGGACCGTGACGCTGTGGGAACCCAGCACGGCTTGGCAAGCCAAGCGCGACAGGGATTTTTTGCCGTCCAAGCGGGCCAGCCGTTCCAATTCCGCCTTGCGGACCTTGGACAGGCTGCGGCAGCCCTCGCGCACGATCACATGGCAAGCCCCGCACAAGGCGCGGCCACCACAGGGGTGGGCGATCTCCTCGCCCGCCGCCAACGCGGCTTCGAGCAAGCTCGAACCGCTGGACACCCAGACGGTGCGGCCCGAAGGCAGGAGGGTGACTCCGGCCTGGGTGGTCCGCCGCTTTCCGGTCCGCAGAAAGCCCGACATGGGCGTTTACAAATAAATCGCCGCGCCCGCCCCGATATTGATCGAGGAATCCTTGGCGGTTTTGACGATGAAACCCACTTGATCCTCGGTGAGATGGTTATGGAACGGCAGGGCGACGGCGCGGTCGGCCAGCTTCTCGGTGACGAAGAAATCGCCCTTGCGGTAGCCGTATTGGCCGTAGAACCGTTGCAAGTGCAGCGGATGGCAATAGGCTACCGACTCGATCTGCTCGGTCGCCAAATCCTGGATGATGGAATCCCGGCTGGACCGGCTGAACCGCGTGCCCAGGTGGACCAGGTAGAACATCCAATGCACCTCTTCCACTTCGGGGGCGATGTACGGCGGCTTGATGCCCTCGAACGACAGGATGTGGTCTTCGTAATAGGACTCGACCTCCTTGCGCCGCTCTAGGATGCCATCGAGCCGCCGCAACTGGATCAAACCCAGGGCGGCGTTCAGTTCGCTGAGTTCGCAGCGGTAGGGCGGAATGTCGCTCAGGACCACCGAATAGCGCTCGTTGGGTTTCCGGGACCGCAGCGCCCGCAGTTTGCTGGCGATCTGGTCGTCGTCCGTCACCACCATGCCGCCTTCGCCGCAGTTGAGGGCCGAGGGCTGGGAAAACTCGAACACCGCGCTATCGCCGAAATTCCCCACCAATTGGCCTTGGTAGCGCGAACCGATGGCCTCGCTGGAATCTTCGAGCAACAGCAGCCCGCGCTGGTTGGCGAGTTCCCGCAGCGCCCCCCACAGGGCCGGATGGCCGTTGGTGTTGGAGGCCACGATGGCGCGGGTCTTGTCGGTGATTTTGGCGGCGACCTTGTCGGGGACCAGGGTGGCGGACCAGTATTCGATATCGGCGAACACCGGCGTGGCCCCGGCCAGGGCGATGCCATGGATGGTTTCCCGATAGCTGAACGAGGAGGCGATGACCTCGTCGCCTGGCCCGATGCCATAGGCTTTGAGGGCCAGCATCAGCCCCAGGGTGGCGCTGCCGACCGCGATGGCGTGCTTGCGCCCCAGGTATGCGGCGAATTCTTGCTCGAAGGTCTCGACCGTCGGCCCGGAACTCAGGCGCGGCGACCTGAGGACGGCGTCCACCGCCTCCAATTCCTCCATGCTCATGTCGGGATCGGACAATAGGATGGTGGGCTGCTGGTCGCTCATGGAATCACCGTTTTTGCGCGAGGACCAGGCCCGTGGCCTTGGCCGGATCGAGGGTCAGATGGACGCAGTGTTCCGAAGTGTCGATCAGGTACACGGCGAACTGGTCGGTCTCGAACGCCGGGGTTTCGGCGTCCATATCGCTGGCATCGCAACGGGTGAGCGAGACGCCCGGTAGGGCGGCCCGCACCTGGGCGACCCGCTCGGCCATGGGCGCGTCGCCTTCGAGGAGGCCGCGCACGGTGTCCAGGGCTGCCTGAGTGAGCGCCGCCATGGTTAATCTCCGCTGATCCGGCGGGCGTCCACGGTGATGGGCAGCGTGGTTTCCGGCGGCATTTCCGGCAAAGCCAACTCCCAGCCGTTCGCCAAGGTCACCATCCCGCCCCACAGCCCCGGATTTTCCTGGGAGACTACCGGCTCCTCCAGGTCTTTCTTGGGGACGTAGACGGACAGGATGCCCTCGGCGTCTTTGCGGATCATGATCTTCATGCGGTACTCCAGGCTAGGTTGAAAAAATCGGTCGGTTCGCAGCTTTTGGCCTCGCCGTAGCCCGGATGGCGCGGTGGCGGAATCCGGGATGGGGCGCGTTACGGCTTGTTTCCCGGATTCCACTGCGTTGCATCCGGGCTACTCAATTAGGCGGCTTGCGCCATGAATCTCTGGGCGATGTCGGGCAGGGTGGCGACCACCCGGTCTATTTCCGCCGCCGTGGTGTAGCGGCTCAAGGAAAGGCGCAGGGTGCCGAGGGCGGCGTCGGGTTCCAGGCCCATGGCGATCAATACATGGGAAGGCTCGGTGCCGGCGGCGGTGCAGGCCGCGCCCGCCGAGGCGCAGATGCCGGCCCGGTCCAGTTTGTCCAGCACGGGTTCGGCCTCGAACCGGCCCAGGCACAGGCTGGTGGTGCCGCCGACCCTGGGCGCCCTGGCCCCGTTGATCATGGTGCCGGGCATCCGCGCCACCAATTCGGTTTCCAAGCGGTCGCGCAGGGCGGCGACCCGGATTTCCTGGTCGAGCAGGGTTTCCTTGGCCAGTTCGGCGGCGATGCCGAGCGCGGCGATGCCGGGGACGTTCTCGGTGCCGCCACGGCGTCCGCGTTCCTGGTGGCCGAACAGTACGGTCGGTGGAATCTTGCGGGACTTGCGCACGAACAAGGCTCCCACGCCCTTGGGCGCATGGATTTTATGGCCGGAGAACGACAGGAAATCCACCGGTACTTGTTTCAAGTCGATGGCGACCTTGCCCACCGCTTGCACGGCGTCGGTGTGGAACAGCACGCCCTTGGAGGCGGCGATGCGGGCGGCTTCGGCGATGGGGAACAAGACGCCGGTTTCGTTATTGGCCCACATCAGTGAAACCAGGGCGGTGTCGGCGGCGATGGCCTGCTCGAATTCGGCGAGGTCCAAACGGCCCTGGCCATCCACCGGCAGATAGGTGACGCGCGCGCCCTGCCCTTCCAGGTGGTTCAGCAGGGACAAGGTGGAGGGATGCTCCACTTGGCTGGTGACGATGTGGCGCTTGCCCGGCATCAGGGCCAGGGCGGCCAGGATGGCCTGGTGGTTGGATTCGGTGCCGCCGCTGGTGAAGACGATTTCGGGCGGAGTGGCCCCCAGGAGGCCCGCGACCTGGGCGCGGGCGGTCAGGGTCAGCTGCTTGGCGGCTTCGCCGGCGCGGTGCTTGCTGGACGGGTTGCCGTAATGCTCCATCGCCTTGGCCAGGGCCGCCGCGCATTCGGGGGCGACCGCCGTGGTGGCGTTGTTGTCCAGGTAGATCAATTCGTCGCTCATTGCCAGAACTTCCGCTCGGGGTCTTCTTTCAACAATTCGAGGATTTTCGCCAGGGTCGGGTATTCGCCATGGCGGACCCATTGCCCGGCTTGATGGTCCTTGCGGTACAGGTTCCAGGTGCCGCCGGGTTGGAATAGCATCAGGGCGATATCGACGATGCCGCCCGCGGGGTCCACGTTGCGCGAGCAGCAGGCGCTGACGATCTCGTAGCCGCCGGGGATGCCATGCACTTCCGGGGTGACGTAGCGGTAGCGCTTGCGGTCCTTCAAGGCCCGCTCGATGCGGCGCTGGTCCATCGCGTTGGGATGCGGGAGGGGGGTGGAGGCCGGTCCCGCCGCGGGCGGTTCCGGTGCGGCCTGATCCGGCGACGCTTGGCCCGATGACGTGTTCATGGCGATGATGCCTCCCCGTCGCAAATCCCGTTCCGCCGTCCCGCGCTTCATGGCCTGGCTCCTACAAAAGGCCGGCCACTTGGACCGTGGCGTGTTCGGCGCTCAATTCTTCCTCGAAACAGCCCACCACCCGGCCATTGGGGAACTCCACCATATAAATGGGGATGTTGGCTTCCTCGTGGTGGCCGATCTGGACGATCTCGCCTTCGGTGCCCGCTTCCACCAGCAGGCCTTCCGGTTCGCAATCGGGATAGGAGCCATCGTTGTAGAGGGCTTCCTCGATGCGGACCTTCTGACCCCATTGGTAAATCGGTTCGCGTAACTCGATCATGCGGGCTCTCCCTCGGCGGCGGCGGCGGTCTTGCTTTCTTTGGGGGGGGGTGGGTTGTCCAGGGATTCGATTTCCCGGCCCTTCATACCGACGGCATAGCCGCGGTCGGGGAAATCCACCGCGTAGATGTAGAACTGTTGCAGGAAGGTGTTGATGCTCTTGATGTAGCCCACCTCGCCCTTCTTGACCAGGACCTCGCCGATCTCGGCCCCGGTGAAGGTGCCGTCGTTGCGGACCACCTTCTTGGATTTGACCTTCTCGCCGAAGTTGAAGCGCGGCGGGTCGTTGAGTTCGTTCACATCGCTGTCGCGGACAATAGTGGTGGCCATGTCGATCTCCTGGGGTGGTCAGTCGTTAGTGGCGAGTGGTTAGCGGCGGTAGCGGCGCGAGGGATGGTGGTGGGTCGGGCGGGGCGGACCCCGCTTGAATTCTCTCGCCACCCACCACTAACCACTCGCCACTAGCCTCTGGGCCACGATTTCCCGTACCGCCTCCTCGGGGTCGGCGCGTAGCGGGTCCAATTCGGCCGGGTCGATCCGGCTGGCGACTTCGTAGCGGATCCGCCAATCGGGGTCGTCCCGGTAGCGTTTCAATTGGGCGGGTTCCATCCGCCGCAGGGCTTCCAGCCGCACCGGCAATTCCCGGTCGGAGGCCAGGGTGTGCAGCCACTCCCCGCCGATCCGCCGCGCCACGACCTTGCGGACCTCGGGGTCGCGGTCGTGCAGCATCTTGACCAGATGGCCGGGCGGCAAGCGCCGCGCCACGATCTGCCGCACGAAATAATCCTTGTCGCCGATCATCGCGGCCAGATCCTTGGTTTCCAGCCGTTCCGCCACCCGGATGCGGACCTCGCGGTGCGGGTCGCGGACCAGGGCCAGGAGGTGTTTGGAATTCACCGGCAGGCGCTGGGCCACGCTTTGGCGCACGGTCTCGTCCGGGTCGTTGACGAGCCTCGGCAACAGGAACACTTCGACATGTTTGGCCGCGACGGCGCGGGTCTCGAAATACGGGTGTTCCAGGTAATCCTTGGCCCAGTCCGGATTCCAGCGGAAACAGCGGTCGATGCGGCGGGCGTAGCGGTCATGCACACAGGCATGGCCCAAACGGCAACGGCCCTCGGCTTGTGCCTCGCGGCGCTCGCAGTTGGCACAGTCCAATAATTGGCCGTGCCAATCGCGGGCTTCTTCGATCTCAGTCGTCGTCCCCATCGCCATGAATCCGCCGTTCGTAGACGTTCATCAGCACCTTGCCCCCGAGTTTGTCGCCGGGGTCGAGTTCCAGCAACTTCTGGATGGCGGCCCGGCCTTCCTCCAGATTGCCAAGGCGCATCTGGAGATAGCCGTAACCCTTCAACGTGAACAGGAAGAACCGGGGCAACAGCGCCTCGAAACTGCCGAAATCGGCGTCGCCCGGTCGGGTCTCGCGCCAATCCTCGGGCAGGCCGTTGTCGAGCGCGGCTTTTTTCAAGCATTCAATAGCGACGCCCAGCGCCTCGCCCAGCCGGTTCTTATAGAAATAAAACCGGTACATGCCGATATACACCGCGGCATGGCCGGGCGCGGCGTCCCACGCGGCTTGGAGATGGGCCAGCGCTTCCTCGTCGCGATGGTAGGCCAGCCCCGCCAACCGCAGATGCCGCTCGGCGGCTTCGGGCAGGCCCACACCCAGACAGGCCAGGGTGGCGGCGTCCTGATCGAACGCTGCGGTGCCGGGCGCGGGTTCTGGGGCAAGAGTGGCGGTGGCTGCGCTCATGGGGCACTCAATGGCTGTGTTTGACTTGGATGCTGGATATCGACACCGAAGCCGTGCCCGGCGCACCCGCCGGGGCGCTGCTGCTGCACGAGCCGCAACCGGCCGCGTTGGGATTGGTGAACACGAAACCGCTGGAGGTCGGGGTTTCCGAGAAATCGATGGTGTAGCCCTGCAACAACAAGCGGCTTTCCGCCGGGAAGAAGAACTTGATGCCGCTGACGGTCACGGTGGCGTCGCCGTCCTTGGGACCGGCCTCGACGCTGAATTCGGCGGACAGGCCGGAGCAGCCACCGGGGCTGACCGACATGCGGAATCCGGCGTTCGGGATGCCGCCGAAACGGACCATGCGTTTGATGAATTTCTCGGCGCTCGCGGTGACTGTGATATCCATGTTTTTATAAGCCCTCAGGCTGCTTGGTAACGGGGGTAGTCGTGGTCGATGATGCAGGTTTCTTCGATGGGGCAAACCGCGACGCATTGCGGCTCATCGTGGTGGCCGATACATTCGGTGCATTTGGCCGGGTCTATGGTGAACAAACCGCTGGCCATTTCCGATATCGCGGTGTTCGGGCATTCGGGTTCGCAGGCGCAACAGCCGGTGCAGTTATCGGCGACGATCAAGTAAGCCATGGTCTGATCTCCGGTCTCGTGGGGCGGGCCGTGTCACCCGCCACTTTGGGAATCTCGTGGGTGGGCATGTACTCATGCCCACCCTTCGCGGGCCGTCACGGTGGGCACGGCATACGTGCCCACCCTACGGATTACGGATTTAGGCCGCTTCGGACATCAACGCGCCTTGGCGGATTTCGGCGTCGCCGCGTTCGATATGCTCGATCTCGCCGCTGGCCACCTTGCCCAAGTAATCCTTGAAATAGGCGATGGCGGATTGCTCGATGAACTCGCCCGCGTATTGGTCCACCGGATCGATCCCGGCTTTCTTGAGGTCGTTCTTCGGGCAGCCGCCGATCTTGGAAACGAACACCGCGTGGCAGTCGTTGATGGCGCGGATGACGGTTTCCAGCGAATCCTCGTCGCCGAAGCCGCCTTGGCAGTACAGGTCCACCCGGCGGTGGCCGACGAACTTAGCCCCGTCGGTCGAGAGTTCATAGACCTGGAATTCCTTGGCATGGCCGAAGTGTTCGTTGACCTTGCCGCCGCCCTTGGTCGCCACGGCGATCAGCATCTTGATGTCGGAATGCTCGCCCGCCAGGGTTTCCATCTCGGCCCGCTTGGCCGCGACCACGGTGTCGCGTTCCTTCTCGACCGCGGCTTGGTAGGCCTTGCGCGATTCGAGGTCGTACTCGACTTCCATTTCCATGATCTTGTCGGTGGTGAACTCGGCGCTGCGGTCCTCGCCCAGGAGGCCCACGGCGTCGGCGCGGCACTGGCGGCAGTGGCGCATCATGTTCATCTCGCCTTCGCAGCTATCCTGCAAAGCCTTGAGTTCCTGCGCGGTGGGGCCGCGCTGGCCGGTCAGGCCGAACACCGTGCCGTGTTCCGGGGCGGAGATCAGCGGCATGATGTTGTGCAGGAACGCGCCGCGGGATTTCACGGCCTTGTTGACATCGACCAGGTGCTTGTCGTTGATGCCGGGGATCATCACCGAGTTGATCTTCGACAGGATGCCGCGCGAGGTCAGCATTTCGAGACCTTCCAACTGGCGTTCGGTGAGGATCTTGGCGGCCTCGACGCCGGTGTAGCGCTTTTTCTTGTAGTAGATCCAGGGGTAGATCTTGGCCCCGATCTCGGGATCGATCATGTTGATGGTGATGGTCACATGGTCGATGTTGAACCCGGATAGCCGTTCCACGTGGTCGGGCAGGGTCAGGCCGTTGGTGGAGACGCAGAGCTTGATATCGGGGGTGTACTTGGCGACCAGCTCGAAAGTCCTGAAGGTCTTTTCGGGATTTGCGAGGGGATCGCCCGGGCCCGCGATGCCAAGCACGCTCATTTGCGGGATGGTGGCGGCGACGGCCAGCACCTTCTTGGCGGCTTGTTCCGGGGTCAGCTTCTCGCTGACCACGCCGGGACGGCTTTCGTTGGCACAATCGTATTTGCGATTGCAGTAGTTGCATTGGATGTTGCAGGCCGGGGCCACCGCGACGTGCATGCGCGCGAAATGGTGGTGGGCTTCTTCGCTATAGCAGGGATGGTTCTTGACCTTTTCCCAGATTTCCGGAGGCAGGTCGTTCTCGCCCGCGCCGGAACCGCAACTGGCCTTGCCGGAACCGCCGGAAGTGCCACAGCCTTTGTGTTCGGCCACTTTCTGCATCATTTCATCGACCATCTCGGGGTCGGGGATGTGGACGCCCGCCGCGCCCGCTTGAAGCTCTGCTGTCTGCATGAGTTTGCTCCTGAATTCTGTTTACTGGCCGCTGTCCGGTTGCCGCGCCGGGGCTGTTTGTGTGGAACCGGACCCTGGAACCCAACACCGATGCTCATTGAGCAAATTGAGTGCCATCAAAAAAGACTTTTGGAATCAGTCATATGCGCGATTGAAGCGGCGGCGGGCTATGTTGGGAGCGGGACAAAGGCGGCGGGCTTTGTTGGGAAAGGCACAAAGGGGGCGGGCTTATCCGCCCGGCGGCGGGATGGGGGGAGGGGCGTCCATGCTTCGTAGCTCCATGGCGGCGGGGTGCGGCCCGCCGCCGTCGGGGATGGCGTTGGGTCCGCCGATTCAGCCGCAGGCCAACTGCCCCGGCACCGTCCCGCTCACCGGGGAGAGCCGCTTGCTACCGCATTGTTCGGCCAGCAGGGTTTTCATCTGCGATTCGACGCCGGCCACCGCGGATTGGCCCGCCAGGTTGGTCAGTTCCAGCGGGTCGTGGGTCAGGTCGTACAACTCGAATTCCTCGGTGGCTTGGGCATCCTTCACGGTCTTCTGGAACCTCACCACGTAGGTGCCCACGTCGTTCTTATCGCCGAGTTCCCGCGTGGTTTCATCCTGGACGCCGCTGTCGCCGGGCGTGCCGGGGTCGCTCCAGTATTCCGGGTTGTCGTAATAGCGGGAGTATTTCCACAGCGTCCCATCGCCCAGCCGGGTGATCACCGACTCGATATGGTTGGGTTGGACCACCGAGGCGTAGGACAGCCCGATCATGTTTTGCTGGCTCAAGCCCCGGCTGGGGTCGTCGTCGGTCATGAAGTAGACCGGGGCGTCCAGGGTTTCCGGGGCGGCCGCGCCCAGGATCGCCGCCGACACGTCCTTGCCGACCAGGGGCCGCGCGTCGGTGAAGCTGTCCTCGATCTGCTGGCGCAGGCTTTCCGCGTCCAGCCCGGCCAGGCCCAGCAGGGTGGGCAGGATATCGACATGGCTGGTCAGGATATCGGTGCCGGTCGGCTGCGCGAACAGCGTCGGGTTGGAAAAGATCAAGGGTACGCGCAGGGCTTCCTCGTAGGCGGTATACCACTTCTGGTATAGCCCGCCGTGGGAGCCGAGCAGGTCGCCATGGTCGGAGGTGAACAGGACGATGGTGTTTTGGAAGAACCGCGAGTTCTTGAGCCGGTCGTAGACCCGCGCTAATTGCTCGTCCACGTCTTGGTGCAACTGGTAATACAGCCGGTAGTACTGATCGGTGGTGGCGGTCGGCTGGAACACCTTGCGGTAGGACTTGCGATAGCTGGCTTGGGCCTGCGGCTTGGTGGACAGATCGTCGCGGCGGGTCTTGGCGAATTCGGTCCTGACGAACAGGTTTTGCGGCACTTGGTCGCCCACCGAGAAATCCCAAGACCCCTGCGGACCCGAGGCCAGCCGGCTAAAGAAGCCGAACAGGGTGATGTCGTGGGGGTTGAGCATGCTGCATACGGTCAGCCAGGGCGTGGTGTCGGAGTCCTTCTCCAGGCGATCGAGCAGGTCGATGGTCTGGCCGGCGATGGCCTCGTCGCGGCCTTTCTTGTCGCGGGCCGAGGAGGCCGAGTTCAGGGGGTCGGTGCCGTGCGGCTCGGGTCCGATCCAGCCGGTGAAGCCGAATTCCCGCAAGCGCTTGGCGGCGAGGTATTGGGCTTCGGCCTCGGGGTCGCGGTTGCCGTCGGCGTCGTAGCTGACCAGGGATTGGCGGGTGCCGGGCACGGTCAGGTCGGCGTGGGAGAGGTGCCATTTGCCTTTATAGAAGGTGCGGTAGCCGGCCGCGCGGAAGTAGTTGCCGAGGGTGGGGATGCTGTTGGGGTCCAGCCAGAACATGTCCGGGTCGTTGACCGACTTGGCGGTGCCGTCGGTATTGCCGACGCCGTGCAGGGAGGGGTAATGGCCGGTGTAGAAGCAGGTGCGGCTGGGCGCACAGGCCACCGAGGCGGCGTAGTGGCGGTGGAATTCCATGCCGGTCTGGCGCAAAGCCTCCTGGGTCTTGAGGTAGGTCTTGCGGAAATCCTGGAGGTCTTGCGACTCGTAGGGGGTGGGATAGCGCTGCTCGTCCACCATGAGGATGAGGATGTTGGGTTTGCCGGCCAGGGACGGGGTGTTCTGCGCGGCCTGGGCCTCGCCGGTGTTCAAGCGGCCGAGTCCGGCCAGTCCCGCGGCGGCGACGCCGGATTTGAGGAATTGGCGGCGCTGGGTGGAGAGGGTGTCGTCGGTCATGGGAACTCCTGGTTTTGGGTGTTGGTATGGGAGCGTGGTTCGGGCTTGCGGCTGGGGTGGACATTGACATTCCCAGGGGGGCTTATGGCCGCCGCCCCAGGTATTTTAGTCCACACCTAGGCAATCCTCCCGGCTTTGACGCCGAGCATCAGTTCAGGGCGATGAGCCAAACCATCCTGGCTAGATCGCCCGCTTGATGGACACCTCAATGTATCTATTCCCAAGCGATTTTCCTGTTCAACACTCGCCTCCTCTATTTTGGAACATTGTTCCCGAGTAGCTTCAATCTGCCTTGGAACGATGGTGCCTATCCGCGCGGTTTGTGTCATTTACAGCCGTTTATCGTGGACTTCACGCCCGACCCGGAATATTAGAAATTCATAAATAGCTCATAAAAATTTCAATTTCCATAAAAAGTGCGGATTTTTGAAATATATCGGAAATAGCACGGATTGCGCCGATGAGCTTATCGATCTTGAGTCAACACCTCATATATGCGTCAAATACCATAATAAATAAAACAAATGGCATATCTTCATAGCAAGACGGCATTAGCCGTCCAAGCAAGTCTTTGATTTACAAGTCGCAGGACTTTGGTCCGCTTCGTGCTTTGAAGCGATTATCGCTTAATGAGCTTTTATACAGATAGCCAGTCAATTTGTAACGCATAGACACCTGGAGCCCAGTGTCCAGGACGCCCTTATACAAACCGCCGCAAAGGAAAGAAGCATGGCTTGGGACGCAGAAGACAATGCCACGATGTATCAAGTTGTAATCAATGAAGAAGAGCAATACTCGATCTGGCCGGACTATAAGGACTTGCCGGCAGGCTGGCGGGCGGTGGGCAAAGCTGGGGAGAAGCAGGCCTGCCTGGACTACATCAAAGAAGTCTGGACCGATATGCGTCCCTTGAGCCTGCGCCTGCGCATGGCTGCCGCCGAAACCGGCACCGGAGGGGAAGCGGCCCCATGATCGTCGCCGGGAACCTGTCGGCAGCGCCGACCCTGACCGCGCCGGATCGTCGGCACTTTGCGGACGTGGAGCGGCGGGAACGACTCTCCCCCGAGGCTTTCTTCGCCGAATACGTGGCGGAAGGCCGGCCCGTGCTGGTTCCGGGGGCGTTGCGGGAATGCCGGGCCTTGTCGCGTTGGAACCTCCCCTATCTGCGGGACAGCGCCGGACAACGCAGGGTCCGGCTCAAGCGGGGGCTCACCGAGGGTGGCTTCGGCGGGATGACGATGGAGTCCACCTCTTTGGCCGATTACATCGACCACCTGCAAAGCCACGAGGCGGCGTTGCGGCGGGGCGCGGTCCCGCCTCCGCAACAGCGGCCCGCTTATCTGCACGATATGCCGCTCCTGAGCTTGTTGCCCGAGGCGGCGGACGATCTCGCGGGGTTTCCGGCGGATTATTTCCCGCCCTGGTACCGGAACCATTGGTGCGAGTTCGCCCAGTTCTTCCTGGGGCCGTCCCATAGCCTGACGCCGCTGCACTTCGATTGCCTGCTCACCCACAACCTGTTCTTCCAGGTGGCTGGGCGCAAGCGCTTCATCCTGTTGCCCCGCGAACAATGGGCTTGGTGCTACCGCCGCGATTGGCGGTGGTGCGAGGTCGATCCCGAAGCGCCCGACGAGCTACGCCATCCCCTCTATCGACAAGCCCGACCCCTGGCCTGTGTCGTCGAACCCGGCGATTTGCTCTATATGCCGCCGGGGATGCTGCACCACGTCCGCGGCCTGGAGTGTTCCATCTCCTTCAACGTCGATTGGCATACGCCGGACAGCGCCCTCAAGGGCGTCCTGGCCGGATTCCAGGGGATGCCGCGCAAAAACGTCTACTACAACGCGGTCATCGCGCTGGGGCTTTGGACGGGGATACCGGCCCCCAAGCTCCTGCCCTGGTATCGGTCTTATTTGAATTACGTCTCCTAAGGAAATCCCGCCGTGCGTTATTTGGAAGAATCTGGATCGTTGGAAATGCCCTTCCCCACGACCACGGATATCGTGGCTTTGCTGTGCGCCAGGGCGCAGCGTAAACCGGCGGCGACCGCCTACTTGTTCCTGGCCGATGGCGAAACCGAATCCGGCCACCTGAGCTACGCCGATCTGGACCTGAAGGCCCGCGCCATCGCGGCCCGGTTGCAGGCGGCGGTCGCGCCTGGGGAACGCGCCTTGTTGCTGTATCCGCCCGGACTGGATTATGTGGCGGCGTTCTTCGGCTGCCTCTATGCCGGGGTGGTCGCGGTGCCGGCCTATCCGCCCTCGCGGCGGCAACTGGCCCGCCTGAGCAGCATTGTCGAGGACGCCGCGCCCGCTGCCATCCTGGGCACGGCGGAATTGGTCGCCCAATGCCAAGACGGCTTGGTTCCCGCCGCGCCGGACCGGATATGGCTGGCCACCGACGATCTGGACCCGGCCTGGGCCGGACGCTGGACGCCGCCGGTTCTGACCCCCGACAGTCTGGCCTTCCTGCAATACACCTCCGGCTCGACCGGCCAGCCCAAGGGCGTGATGGTGAGCCATGGCAACCTCATCGCCAACCAGGAAGCGATCCGGCAGGGTTTCGGCCATACCGAGGCTTCCACCGTGGTGGGCTGGCTCCCGCTCTACCACGACATGGGCCTGATCGGGAACATCCTCCAGCCTTTATATGTCGGCTCCACCGCCGTCTTGATGCCGCCCCTGGCCTTCCTGGAACAGCCGGTGCGCTGGCTGCGGGCCATCTCCACCTACCGGGCCGCGACTTCCGGCGGTCCCGATTTCGCCTACGCGCTCTGCGCCCGCAAGGTGACGGAAGCGCAAAAGCATGGCCTGGACCTGGGCTGCTGGACCTTGGCCTTCAATGGCGCGGAGCCGGTACGCGCCGCCACCCTGGAACGCTTCGCCGCCGCCTTCGCCGGTAACGGTTTCCGTCGCGACAGCATTTTCCCGTGCTACGGGCTGGCGGAGGCGACCTTGTTCGTGAGCGGCGACAGGTTGGGGCGGGCGGCGGGTGATCCCGTGTCCTGCGGCCAGCCCTGGACCGGCCACGCAATCCGCATCGTCGATCCCGAAACCCGGCTGGCCTGCGCCGAAGGGCAAACCGGCGAGGTCTGGGTCGCGGGCCCGAGCGTGGCCCAAGGCTATTGGAACCGTCCCGAACTATCGGAATGGACCTTCAAGGCCGGGCTCGAAGAAACCCGGCCCGACGCCACCTCGCCAAACACCTTCCTCCGTACCGGCGATTTGGGCTGCCTCCAGGCTGGCCGGCTTTATATCAATGGCCGCCTCAAGGATTTGATCATCGTCCGCGGTCGCAATTTTCATCCCCAGGATATTGAACACGCCCTGACCGACCGTATCGAGGTCTTGCGGCCCGGCGGCTGCGCGGCGTTCCCGGTGACGGTGGATGGCGTGGAGCAAGCGGTGGTGGTCGCGGAGATCAGCCGGGAAGCCGTGCGCGGTGCCGATTTCGAGGCAGTCTTCACGGCGATGCGGACGGTCCTGGCCGAAGAATGTGAATTATCCGCGGTCGGGCTGGCCTTGGTCCGGCCCGGCGCGGTACCGAAAACTTCCAGCGGCAAGCTACGCCGCCGGGATTGCAAACAAGCCTACCTGGACGGGTCGTTGCCGCTGCTGGCGCGTTCGGGGGACACGGCGAATCCCCTGGAAGCCACGCGAACCCCGGAAGAGGCGCGTCCGGTCCAGGCTGAAAATGACAATACCTGGCTGCTGCGGGAAGCCTTGTCCGCCCTGCCGGCAGCGGGGCGGGCACCGCTGATCGCCCGTTTCCTCCGTGCCCAGGCCGCCCGTTTGCTGCGGACCAGCGAGGCCGGGCTGACCGGGGAGGTGTCCTTGCGCGGCTTGGGCTTCGATTCGCTCAAGGCGGTGGAACTCAAGCACGCGGTGGACGACCTCCTCGGCGGCGCGACACCGCTGACCCTGTTCCTGTCTGACGCCACATTGGCGGATATCGCCGGGCAATTGGCCGCCCAGCCCGCCGGGGTGGAATCCCAGGCAAGCCCCGATGCCTCCGATCCGCGCCTGCTCTCGCCTACCCAGCGCTCGATCTGGGCCATACAACAGCGCTACCCGGACAGCCCGGTCTACAACCTGCAAGCGGCTTTGCGCTTGCGCGGTGGTTTGGACGCGCCCGCCTTCGAACGCGCCCTGCGGGTCTTGCTGGCCCGGCACGAGGTTTTACGTACCGTCTACCGCGCCGAGGGCGAGGACATCATCCAGACGGTGCTTGCGCCGGAATCCCTGCGCGACGATTTCGCGCTGATCGACGCGACCGCCTGGGAAGAAGATGAATTGCGGCGGGATATGGAACGGCGCGCCGCCGACCCCTTCGATCTGGCCGCAGGCCCCATTGCGCGGACGACCCTGTACCGGCTGGGTGTGGACCACCACGCCCTGTTGTTCTCGGTCCATCACATCGCGGTGGACCTGTGGGCGGTGTTGCTCCTGCTGGAGGAACTCCGCGCTCATTACGAAGCTTTACGGGCGGGCCGCGCCATCGACAGCGCCCTTCCCCGCGTCGGCTATCGCGATTTCGCGTCCTGGCAACGACATTATCCCGAATCCGCCGCCGGACAGGCGGAGTGGGATTACTGGCGGATCCAGTTGGCGGACGACCTGCCGATCCTGGAATTGCCCACCGATTTCCCGAGGCCTACCCTGCCCAGCTACCGGGGCGGTTCCTGCACCCTGCGAATAGATACCGAACTGGCGGATCGGCTGCGTGCCCTGGCCCAGCGGCGGGGCGCGACGGTTTTCACCCTGTTGCTAGCCGCCTACTCGGCTTGGTTGCACCGATATACCCGGCAGGACGATCTCATCGTGGGCACGGCGGGCACAGGCCGTTCCGAGGCCCGCTTCGCCCCGGTGGTCGGCAATTGCGTCAATCCGTTGGCTATCCGCGCCCGGCTGTCGTCCGGGGAGAGCTTCACGGCCCACCTGGACCGGGTGAAGGCCACGGTGCTGGACGCCCTGGCCCATCAGGACTTGCCATTCTCCAGCTTGGTCAAGCGCCTGCGGCCAACTCGGAGCGGCAATCATTGGCCGATTTTCCAGACCTTGTTCGTTTTCCATGCCGCGCAATCCGGCGTGGCTGGCGATTTGGTCGGCTTGGCCCAGAGCGAACAGGGCGGCGAAGCGGTCTGGGGACCGTGGCGGACGACGCCCATCACCCTGCAAGAGCGGGGTGTCACCTTCGATCTGGAACTGACGGTCGCCGAACACCGGGGCGGTTTGCTGGCTTCCTTCCGTTATCCGCTGGACTTGTTCGCGCCAGAAACCCTGGCCCATATGGCGCGGGCCTTCCAAACCCTGTTGGAGGGCATCGCCGCCGACCCGGACCGCCCCGTGGGTGATTTGCCGCTGCTGACGCCGGAGGAACAACGCCGTCTGCGGCTGGAATGGAACGCCGTCGGCGCTGCTCCTCCGGCGCTACGGCTGCATCAATTATTCGAGGCCCAAGTGGAGCGCGACCCGGCGGCGACCGCGCTGGTTTGCGACACCGCCAGCCTCGCCTACGGGGAATTGAATGCCCAGGCCAACCGTCTGGCCCATGAGCTACGGGGCCGGGGGGTGGGGCCGGAAAGCCGGGTGGCCTTGTGCGTCGAACGCTCGCCCGCCCTGGTGGTGGGCCTCCTGGGGATACTCAAGGCCGGTGCCGCCTACGTGCCGGTGGACCCCAGCTATCCCCAGGAACGGATCGAGTATTTGCTGGCGGATAGCGGTGCCCGGCTGCTGCTGACCCAAGCGGCCTTGCTGGAGCGTTTGCCCCAGGATATCGAAACCTTCTGCCTGGATCGGGACGCGGAGGCTTTAGCCCGGCATTCCGGGGAAGACGCGGCCTATCCGGTCGATCCCGACCATCCGGCCTATCTCATCTATACCTCGGGTTCCACTGGCCGCCCCAAGGGCACGGTCGTCACCCACCGCAACGCGGCCTATTCCACCGCCGCCCGCTTGGAATACTACCCGGTGCCGGTGGAGCGCTTCCTGCTGCTGTCCTCCTTCGCCTTCGATAGTTCGGTGGCGGGTATTTTCTGGACCTTGAGCCAGGGCGGTTGCTTGGTGCTGCCCAAGGAGGGTGCCCAGAAAGATCCCAAAGCCCTGGCCGAGACCATCGCCGGGCACAGGATTTCCCATCTGCTGTGCCTGCCTTCGCTGTACGGCCTGCTGCTGGACCAGTCCGAGCCCAGCCAACTCGCTTGCTTGCGTACCGTCATCGTGGCCGGCGAGGCCTGCCCCCGCGATCTGGTGGCCCGTCATGGCGCGCGCCATCCCGAAACCCGGCTCTATAACGAATACGGTCCCACCGAGGCCACGGTCTGGAGCGCGGTCCATGCCATCACCCATCGCGATTTGGCTACGGAGCGGCCCATTCCCATCGGTCGGCCCATCGCCAACGCTGCGGTTTATCTCCTGGATGCCCGTCGCAATCCGGTGCCGGTCGGGGTTCCGGGCGAGGCGTATATCGGCGGCGCGGGCGTGGCGCGGGGCTATCTGGACCGGCCCGAACTGAGCGCCGAGCGTTTCGTACCCGATCCCGGCGGCGTGGGGCGGCTATACCGGAGTGGCGATTTGGCCCGTTACCGCGCCGACGGGGTCTTGGAATTCCTGGGCCGGGTGGATCAGCAAGTCAAAATCCGCGGCTTCCGTATCGAGCCGGGCGAGATCGAGGCGAAGCTGCGCGAAGCTTCCGGGGTCGCCGACGCGGCGGTGGTGGTGCGCGAGGACGTGCCGGGAGACCGGCGTTTGGTGGCCTACGTGGTGGCGCAACCCGCGGCCTCCCTGGCGGTGGATGAGTTGCGCCGCTTCCTCCAAGGCAGCCTGCCCGATTACATGACGCCCGCGGCCTTCGTGGTCTTGGAGCGCCTGCCCTCGACCCCCAATGGCAAGCTGGACCGCAAGGCCCTGCCCGCGCCGGATAGCGCCAGCCTGTCGTCGCAGTCCTACCAAGCGCCGGAAGGCGCCGCCGAAATGCTCCTGGCCGATATCTGGCGCGAACTGCTGCGGGTCGAGCGGGTCGGGCGGCACGATAACTTCTTCGAGTTGGGCGGGGATTCCATCCTGGGTATCCAGGCCGCCAGCCGGGCTATGGACGCCGGTTTCGATATGACGTCCACCCATGTCTTCGAATATCCGAGCGTCGCCGCCCTGGCGGCGGCGGTCGTGTTCCATGCCCCGGCCACCGGCGGCGATGCGGCTATCCCGGCGGCAGGCAAGAAGACCCAGGCGTTCGCCACCGCAGCTTTCGAGGTGGCCGACCTCCCGATGGAAGAGATCGCCGTCCTGTCCCGCGACGGCGATCTCGAAGATATCTATCCCCTGACCCCGATGCAGGAAGGGATGCTGTTCCACACCTTGCTGGAACCCGGCTCCGGCATCTATGTCATGCAGGACCGCTTCGACATCGAGGGGGATATAGACCCCGATTTGTTCCGCCGTGCCTGGCAAAGCGTGGTGGACCGCCATCCGGCGCTACGGACCTCGTATCTCTGGGAAGGCCGGGACCGGCCCTTGCAACGGGTCCACAAGCGCCTCGACCTGCCTTTCGAATATCTCGACTGGCGCGGGCTGACGGAACCGGAAGCGCGGGAGCGCCTCGACGCGCTGCTGGACCGCGAACTGCGGGAAGGCATCGACTTGGCCCGGCCTCCGCTGATCCGGGTGCGCCTGCTGCGGTTGGGCGAGGAGCGCTATTGCCTCGCCTTCACCCATCACCACATCATCCTGGATGCTTGGTGTAACTCTTTGATATTCCTTGAGTTCAGGGCCGCCTATGAGGCATTGGCCCAAGGCCGTCCGTTGGACGCGCCGCCCGTGCGGCCCTTCCGCGATTATATGGGCTGGCTCCGGTCGCAAGACGCCGGGCTGGCGGTGGAGTTCTGGCGGGATTATCTACGGGGTTTCACCGAACCCACGCCCTTGGTGGTGGATCGTGCGCCGGGCCGTCCCGGTGGCGCGGTGCGGGACGCTTTCGTCCAGCTTTCCGCGGTCGATACCGGAGCGCTCACCGAACTGGCCCAGCGTCATCGGTTGACCCCCAATACCTTCATACAAGCCGCCTTGGCGGTGTTGCTCAGCCGCTATGCCGGCCAGCCGGAAGTATTGTTCGGCGTCACGGTGGCTGGTCGGCCCGCCGAATTGCCGGATGTGGAAGCCATGCTGGGGCTGTTCATCAACGGCCTGCCCTTACGGGTCTCGGTGCGGCCGGAACAACCGCTGTTGGAGTTCCTGCGCGGGCTGCTCCAGCAGAACGTGCTGCAACGGCGCTACGAATTCCTACCCTTGACCCAAATCCAGGGTTTGAGCGCCGTCCCACGCGGCCAGGATTTGTTCCAACACCTCCTGACTTTCGAGAACGCGCCCATCGATCCTTCCTTGCGGGAAAAGACCGGCGCGTTCCATTTTGTGGATGTGGTGGTGCGTACCCACACCAACTACCCCATCACAGTGATGGTGATTCCCGGACCCGAAACCCATCTCCAGATCACTTATCAGGAAGAGCGTTTCGAGGCCGCCACCATCGAACGGATGCTCGTGCATTTCCGCAGCCTGCTGGAAGACATGATCCGCCACCCGGATAAGCGGGTCGGCGAACTCGGCCTCCTGGGCGCGGCGGAACGCCGACAGCTGTTGCTGGATTGGAACCGCACCGATTTCGCCTATCCCGAACCCTGCGACCTGGTGGCGCGGTTCGAGGCCCAAACCGCCCGGACGCCCGAGGCCTGGGCCGTGGCCTGCCAAGGCGGGCGGCTCAGCTACGCGGAATTGAACGCCCGCGCCAACCGTTTGGCCCACCAACTGACGGGGTTGGGGATCGGCCCCGAATCCTTGGTGGCCCTGCTGCATGACCGGGGCTTGGAATTCCCGGTGCTGATGCTGGCCATGTTCAAGGCGGGTGCCGCCTACCTGCCCCTGGACCCTGCCCATCCCGACGCCCGGTTGGCCCAGGTGTTGGTGGAAAGCCGGGCCGGTCTGGTCCTGGTCGGCACGCCTTATCTGGAACGGGTGGCGGTCCTTCGCGGCCAGCTTCCCGGACAGCCGCCGACCTTCCTGCCGGTGGCGGAACTGGCCCGGAGTCCCGGCCATGACGACAACCCGGTGCGCCGCCATGGGCCGGGCAGCCTCGCCTTCGTCATCTTCACCTCCGGTTCCACCGGCACGCCCAAGGGGGCCATGGTGGAACACCGGGGCATGTTCAACAACCTCATCACCAAGGTGCCCAAACTGGGCCTGACCGCAGCCGATGTGATCGCCCAGACCGCCGGGCAATGCTTCGATATTTCGGTCTGGCAGCACCTGACCCCGCTGGCTTGTGGGGCGCGGGTGGAAATCTTCCCGGACGAGGTGGTGAAGGAACCCGGCCTATTGTTGGCGCAGGTCGCCGAACGCGGCGTGACCCTCCTGGAAGCCGTGCCGTCCTTGATCCAAGCCTTGCTGGAACTGGCCGACGGGGTCGAACTGCCCCGGTTGCGCTGGCTGATCGCCTGCGGCGAGGCGTTCCCGCCGGAACTGTGCCGGCGCTGGATGGCGCGGTTCCCTGCGGTGCGGGTTCTCAACGCCTACGGTCCCGCCGAGTGTTCGGACGATGTGTCCTATTACGCCGTGCCGGAACCGCCCGCCGCCACCGCCACCGTGGTGCCCATCGGCCGGGCGGTGGACAACACCCAACTCTACCTCCTCGATCCGCAATTGAATCCGGTGCCGGTGGGCGTGCCCGGCGAAATCTGCGTGGCCGGCATCCAGGTCGGGCGCGGCTACCTGCACCGCCCGGAACTGACGGCGGCGGCGTTCGTCCCCGATCCCTTCGGCCCGCCGGGCGGACGCCTCTACCGTACCGGCGACCTGGGCCGCTACCGGGCCGACGGCAATATCGAATTCCTGGGGCGGATCGACCACCAGCTCAAGCTGCGCGGTTTCCGCATCGAACCCGACGAGATCGAAGCCCAATTGCTGCGGCATCCCCGTGTGGCCCAAGCCCTGGTGATGGCGCGGGAGGATGGCCGGAGCGGGCGGCGCTTGGTGGCGTACGTGGTGAGTCCCGGCACCGATCCCGGAGCGGATTTGGCCCTGGCCGACGAACTCCGTGCCTGGCTGGGCGAGCGGCTGCCCAACTACATGGTGCCGGCCGCCTTCGTCCGGCTGGACGCCATGCCCTTGGGCGGCACCGGCAAGGTGGACCGCAAGGCCCTGCCCGCGCCCGACATCGCCGCCCAGCAGGAAGACCGCTATGTGGCTCCCAACACGCCCGCCGAAGAGACCTTGGTGGCCATCTGGCAGGAAGTGCTGGGCGTCGAGCGGGTCGGTATCCACGACAACTTCTTCGACCTGGGCGGGCATTCGCTGCTGGCGGTCCGGGTGCTATCCAGGGTACGCGCCGCCTTCGGCGTCGAGGTGCCGCTACGGGCGTTGTTCGAGGCGACCGATATCGAACAACTCGCCGTCGTGGTCGAGGAATACCTGATGGGGGAACTGGCCGGGCTGTCGGAAGAGGAGGCTCTGGCCTTATTGGCGTCGTAAACCTATCTCGGCTTTGAGCCTGCCAAGCCGGAGACCAATTCATAACAGGCGATAGCGATAGGTAATGAACAATAAAACAATTCGAAAAAACGCTTTCCAGGCTTGGCCTGCAATGGCTATTTAATGGGGATTAAAGCGTCCACCGCCGCAGTCGTACTGGACCCGATCACCGTGACCGGCGACACCGGAGATTCCGCGGACAGCAGGACTGCGGCCGAACAGTCGCTGCGGAAAAACTTCGCCGTCAAGCAGAGTTTCGCCGTCACCAAATCCAATGCGCCGGTCATGGAAATTCCGGTATCGGTCCAGGTCGTGCCCAGGGCGATATTGGACGACCGCAAGGCCAACTCCCTGAGCGATGCGGTACAGATCGTCAGCGGCGTGGGGTTCATGCTGGTGGACGGGGCGCTCGCCTATCGGTTCAAGCTGGCGGATTCGACTCTGACCGCGCAGCTCAACATGCAGAACCTCCTGGGCAAGACCTATTACGCGGGCGGCGACCTGGTCGATTCGGCAGACCCGCGCTTCGACATCATCCCCGGCGCGCCACGCAGCTTTCTGGGTTCGGTGCGGGTGGAGTTTTAAGCGGGCGCATAGGAAAAGTGATGGCAAGCACGATGCTGGACAAGGCCCCGAAGCGGTTCGACGGGATCGGCCCGTTGGACGCCAGGGCGCGGAGGCTGGCCCGCCTCAAGGCCCGCCGCAAGCTGTGGTTGAAAGTCCATCTCTGGCTGGGGCTGGGGTTGGGCCTGTTCCTGGCGTTGATCGGCTTGACCGGCGCGGTGTTGGTGTTCGCCCACGAGTTGGACGTGTGGCTGAATCCCGGCCTGTACGAAGCCGTGATGCCACCTGGGGCGGTACCGCAACCGCTGGCGGCGATCTTGACCGCCGCCGAGCGGGCCGCCCCACCGGGCTGGGAATCGGGCGGGGTGGAAATGCCGGACGCAGCCGGGATGAACTACGTGGTTGGCTTTTCCTATCCGCAACCTACGCCGCCGCCCGAAGAAGCCGTTTCGCTGAATATCGCCGTCAATCCCTATACGGCGGAAGTGGTGGGGCGGCGGGTTTTCTACCACGCCTGGAATCCGTTCCGGCATTGCTTCATCGGGTTCTTTTTCAAACTCCATTATTCCCTGCTGCTGTGGGATGCCGGAGTGGTCCTGGTCGGTGCCATGGCCGTGCTGTTCGTGGTTTCCGCCCTGACCGGACTCATTCTCTGGTGGCCGCTGGATGGCAAATGGCGACGGGTACTCACCCTTAAGCGCCGTGCCGGTCCCGTGCGTTTCAACCACGACCTCCATCAGACCGCGGGGTTTTACAGCCTGATCGTCCTCCTGGCGCTGCTGGTATCGGGCTTGTATTTCAACCTGCCCGGCCAGTTCGCCTGGTTGGTGGAACGCTTTTCGCCGCTGACGCCGGAACCCACGGTATCGGCACCCGCGCCGTATGCGCCCCAGGTCGATCTGGACACGGCCTTGGCCCAGGCCAGGGTCGGCTATCCCGGCGGCGTGCCGCAGTTCTATATGTTCTCCGCCCATACCAAGGGCTTGTTCAGAGCCTGTTATCGGGACGTTCCCGATCTCGGTCCCTATGTGCTGGATAGCCGTTGCTTGGTCATCGACCGCCACCGCGGACAACTCTTGCAAGTGCAAGACCCTGCCCATGGCAGCGGCGGCGACGTTTTTATGCAATGGCAATGGCCGGTGCATTCGGGGCAGGTGTTCGGCTGGACCGGTCGCATCCTGGTCTGCCTGACCGGCCTCGCCTGCCCGCTGCTGTTCGCGACCGGCCTGGTCCGCTGGCAACAAAAACGGCGGGCCGCGCATGGCAAAACACAACGGACCCGCCCCTCCTTTCATACGAGCTTATGAGATATCCCAATATGCCCATCATATAGAAACCCTTACCGCCATGGTCGATGAACGCTTCATCGGAGTATTGAAGGGGATTTCTGAAGAAGCCCCGGCGCTCCTGGTGCCATGAACCCGGATATTTTATTTTCTTAATATAAATAAACCCGTGATGAACGATGCAAGATAAAATAATTCGAAAAAACGCTTTTCCAGGCTTGGCCTGCAATGGTTATCTAGTGGGGATTTTGGCGTCCGCCGCCGCAGTCGCCGACACCACGGCGCAGGGGAGCGGCACCGCGGTCGTGCTGGACCCGGTCACCGTGACCGGGGAGTCCGAAGACGCCCGCCGCAACCAAATCGTGGAACAGGAAACCCGGCGCTATTACGTACCCGACGCGACCAGCGCCACCAAGACCGACACGCCGATCATGGATACTCCGGCGGCGATCCAGGTGGTGCCGCAAGCGGTGCTACGCGACCAGCAAGCCTGGCGGGTCGAGGACGCGGTCAAGAATGTCAGCGGCGTCCAACAGGTTTGGCAGGCGGGCGGGCAGCAACAGGATTTCGTCATCCGCGGTTTCGGCACCCAATACGCACGCTTCCGCAATGGCGTCAGGCTGTCGACCCTCACCTTCGACATGGCCAATGTCGAGCAGGTGGAAGTGTTGAAAGGCCCGGCTTCCATGCTCTACGGGCGGATACAGCCGGGCGGGCTGGTGAACACCGTCACCCGGAAGCCGCTGGATATCCCGTTCTATTCCATCCAGCAGCAGTTCGGTTCCTATGATTTCTACCGCACCACGCTGGACGCCACCGGCCCCATCACCCAGGATGGCTCGCTAGCCTACCGCTTCGATTTCGGCTACACCGACCGCAACTCGTTCCGCGATTTCGTCAGCCAGGACCAAAAGTTCGTCGCCCCGACCCTGCGCTGGCGGGCTTCGCCCGACACCGAGTTCAACCTCAGCGTGGAATATCTGGACCGCACCCTGCCCTACGACACCGGCCTGCCGGCGGTCGGCAAGCGCGTGGCCAATGTCCCCATCAGCAACAACTACGGCCAGCCCGGCTCGAAATTCAACAGCGACCCGGTCAATAGCGGCCTGGTGGATTTCAATTGGTCGCATAGCTTCAATGCCGACTGGAAACTGCAAAACGGCGTGGTCGCCAACTGGCAGGACACCCAATACCGGGAAATCCTGGTCGCCGTATTCCAGCCCAAGCTGGAAACCACATCCAATCCCCAGCAGGTGCGGCGCGGCGTCCAATTCGAGGACCAAAACCAGGATACCTACACCACTTATTTCAACCTGAACGGGAAATTCGAAACTTGGGGCTTGAAGCACACGCTCCTGGTGGGCGGCGATTATTTCAGCCAGAAAACCAACCAGAGCGGGTTTTTCGGTTTGAGCGCGCTGCTCGACCCGGTCAATCCGGTCGATTATTTCACCTACGTCAACCTCAACAACCCCCAATATCCAAATTTAAGCTACCAGTTTTTCGACAACCTGCGGAAAAACTCCCCGAACGACTTCAATACCCAAATGACCTCCTGGTACGGGTTGTATTTCCAAGACCAGATTGCCCTGCTCGACAATAAGGTTCAGATCATGGGTGGCGGGCGCTACGACTGGGCGAGGCAATACCAGGGAACGTCCAGCGAATCGTTCGACGACATCGTCCACAACCACCAAAGCGAGGGGCATTTCAGCCCACGGGTGGGTTTGCTTTACCGGCCTTGGTCGTGGTTGTCACTGTACGGCAATTATGTCGAGGGTTTTGGCGTCAACAACGGGCGTTCCGCGGATAACCAACCGCTTGCCCCGGAAACCGCCGAGCAATTCGAGGCCGGTCTCAAAACCGAAACCTTGGACGGGCGCTTAATGGCCAGCATGGCGTATTTCCACATCGACAAGACCAACGTCCTCGCCCTGGTCGGCGAGAACGTATTCAGCACCATCGGCGCCGCCCGCAGCCAGGGTATCGAGTTCGACAGCACCGGCCGGCTCACCGACGAACTCAGCCTGACCGCCAGCTACGCCTATACCGATGCGCGCATCACCCACGACGGCGAGGGCACCAACCAGGGCAACCGCCTGCCGAACGTGCCCGAACACTCCGGTAGCGTCTGGCTGAAATACGCCTTTTCCGACCCGGTCCTGCACGGGCTGAGCCTGGGCGTCGGTTCCTATATCTCGGGGCCGCGCCAGGGGGACAACGAGAACAGCTACACGCTGCCGGGCTATGTGCGGGCCGATACCTACGCGGCCTACACCCTGCCGGTCGGCCCGACCCGCCTGACCGCCCAACTCAATGTCAACAACGTTTTCGATAAGCGGTATTTCTACGCTGGCCAGCCCTATAACGCCAGCCGGGCTTGGAACGCGCCCGCCGACCCGTTGACGGTATTGGGATCGCTGCGCCTGGAATATTGAATCTAAGCCGAATATTAGGAAAATTAATTATGCGCCCTACGGAAAACCATCCAGCGACAGCACCGGTATTCATATTATCTTGCCCGCGCTCCGGCTCCACCTTATTGAGATGTATCGTCGATACCCACCCCGAATTCTGTAGCCCGGCCCAACTGGGCCTGGGTCCGGTCTGCGCGGGTTTGTTCAACGCGGCCTATTACTCGCTGGGGCAATTACCGGGGGTGGCCAACGAGGCCGAGCGGGAACGGATTGCCCTGGTCGAGGTCCGCCAAGCGCTGAGTTCCCTGATGGACCGCTATACCCTCGGCAAGGGCAAACGCCGTTGGTGCGAGAAAAGCACGGTGAATATCGACCATCTGGCCTTGCTGGACAAGGTATTCCCAGAAGCCCGCTATATCTGCCTTTACCGCAATAGCATGGACGTGGTCCATTCCTGTCTCAAATTCAGTCCCTTGGGGTTCATGCCGGAATTGATGCCCTATGTGGCGCGACGACCGGATAACTTGGTTGCGGCGCTGGCGGAACATTGGCTGGATCAGACCGGAAAACTATTAGCCTTCGAGGCGGAAACCCCCTCCCGTTGTTTCCGCATCGGCTACGAAGCGCTGGTAAGCGATCCGGGCCGGGTGTTGCCCGGTTTGTTCGCGTTCCTCGGTTCCGAGTGGGACGCGGGTTTGCTGGACTCGATATTCACCAGCCATCACGACCAGGGTGGCGGGGATATCAAGGTATGGTTATCGCGGGAAATCAGCCAGGATTCCCTAGGCCGGGGCGCTTCGATTCCCTCGGTGCATATCCCGGACAGCCTGCGCGGCACCATTGATGCGCTGCACGCCAAACTCGGCTATCCCACGCTGGCGGAGTATTACTCCGCGCCCTGCTGGGGTAGCCCTGCGGCGGGCGATATAGCGGCCCGGATCGACCAGTTCATGAGCCATGAACTGGGGGCGTTGCTGGCGCGGCAACGGGAAACCCAAACCTTGCCGAAAGGGGTTTGCCAACTCATTGTCCAAGGCGCGGCGGGCGGGGTTTGGTCCCTCGACCTGACCGGGCCGGAATCCCGGATCGGGATCGGCGAACGGCAGTCCGCCGATTGCACTCTCGCCTTGGCCGACACCACGCTGTGTCAAATCCTCGCGGGGGAAAAAACCGTGGCCGCAGCCTACGAGCAGGGCGAGATCGATGCTGGCGGGGATTTGGGTTTGGCGATCCAGTTCGGTCGCCTACTGCTGGGATGAGGCGGATGCGCTACGCCATTTCCAACCGTGGCAGGGCCGAACGCCGCAAAATGTGGCTGAACCTGCATGGTTGCTTGGGGCTGACCGCCGGGGCGGTGCTGGCCCTGGTTGGATTGACCGGCGGCGTCCTGGTGTTTTGGCAGGAACTTGACGAAGGTTTGAATCCAGGGCTGCGCAGGGTTGAGGCCACGCCCGGCGGCGGTTTCGCACCACTGGAGCGCATCCAGGCGGCGGCGGAACGGGCCTTGCCCGAGGGCGCGGTCTTTGGTTTCGCCTACTATCCCCGCCATGAACGGGCGACGTTCCAATTGTTCTATGACCGGCCCGCCGCTGCGGGCGGTGTCGATCACTACCGGGTGTTCGTGGACCCTTATACCGCCAGGACGACCGGTACCCGGCTGGTCCAGGCCGCCACCGATCCTTTCCCCAGGTCGTTCCTGCCCTTCCTGTTCCAGTTGCATTATGCCTTGTTGTTCCGCGGCGGGGCGGTGGTGGTCGCCGTGTTCGCGATATGCCTGCTGGTCGCGGTGCCCGTGGGGTTGTGGTTGTGGTGGCCATCCGCCGGGAAATGGCGTCCGGCCTTGACCTTCAAACGGGGGGCCGGCCCGGAGCGGCGCAACTTCGACCTGCACAAATTGGCCGGCGTGTATACCGCCATTCCGTTGGTGGTGGTGTTGGTATCCGGGGTATCCATGAACCTGCCGGGATATTTCCGGATGCTGGTGGCCTGTTTCTCGCCGCCGGTCGCGTTGGAACCCAGCCTAGCCCGGAGCGATGGTCCACCCATCGGCTGGGGCCGGGCGGCGGCGATCTTTGACGCCGACGCCCCGACAGGCCGTTTGATCTGGATACAAGCGCCCGAGGATGGTGCTTATCAGGCATGCAAACGCCTGGACGGCTGGCAAGGCTACCGCTGTGTTTGGGTGGACTCCGCCACCGGGGTCGTCCTCAAGCGGGTCGACGCGGTCGAGGGCAGTGCGGGCGACCGCTTTCTGCAATGGCAATGGCCTTTGCATTCCGGCCAGGCTTTCGGTTGGCCCGGACGGATTTTGGTCGGCCTGACTGGCTTGGCCTGCCCGGTGCTGTATGTCACTGGCTTCGCCCACTGGCGGCGGAAGCGCCACGCAATCCGGCGCAAACTGCCGGTTTCACAACGGTTTCCTTTCCCCAAGCATAGGACTCACTGATGCGGACCTTCCCGGATTCCATCCCGACAGGGCTGTCCCCGGCCAAACGGGCCTTGCTCGAAAAACGCCTGCGGGGGGGTGGCGGCCTCCCGGCCCAACACGGAACCATCGCCCGGCGCCCCCCCGGCGACCCGCCCTTGTCGTTCTCCCAACAACGCCTTTGGTTCCTGGACCAACTGGAGCGGGGCCAGGTCGCCTACAACATCCCGACGGCACTGCGGCTGGAAGGCCGTTTGGATGTCCCGGCCCTGGAGCGGGCCATCAACGAAATCGTCCGCCGCCACGAGGTCTTGCGCACCCAATTCGCCGACCACGACGGCCAGCCGGTACAGCGCGTGCGCCCAGACTTGCGGATCGCCATCGACCGGGCCGACCTGTCCGGCCTGCCCGAGGCCGAGCGCGAGGCGGAAGTCCTCCGCCGCGCCCGCGAGCAGGGCGGCAAGCCCTTCGCCCTGGAGCGGGAAGCCCTGTTGCGGGCCGAACTGCTCTATCTGGGGGAACGGGCGGACGGCGGCGAATATGTGCTGCTGTTCACCCTGCACCATATCGTTTCGGATGGCTGGTCGGCGGGCGTCCTGTTCGGGGAGTTCGCCGCCTTGTACCGGGCTTTCCGGGAAGGCCGGCCTTCGCCCTTGGCGGAATTGCCGATCCAGTACGGCGATTTCGCCCACTGGCAGCGGTGCTGGCTGAGCGGCGAGCGGCTGGAACGGCAATTGGCCTATTGGCGGCGGCGGTTGGCGGGTGCCCCGCCCTTGCTGGACCTGCCCACCGACCATCCCCGTCCCGCCGTGCAGAGCGGGCGCGGCGCGATCCATCTGTTCCGCCTGCCGCCGGGGCCGACGGAGCGCCTGCGCGGACTGTGCCGCGAGCGGGGCGCGACCCTGTTCGCGGCCTTGGTCGCCGCTTTCGACACCCTGCTCCACCGCTACAGCGGCCAGACCGACCTGTGCCTGGGTGTCGCGGTGGCCAACCGCATCCGCCCGGAACTCGATGGCCTGATCGGCTTGTTCGTCAATATGCTGGTGTTGCGGGCCGACCTGTCCGGCGACCCTCCCTTCACCGGGTTGTTGGCCCAGGTGCAGGCGCTGTCCTTGGCGGCCCAGGAACATCAAGACCTGCCCTTCGAGAAACTGGTCGAGGAACTGAACCCGGTGCGCGACCGTGGCTATACCCCGTTCTTCCAGGTCGTGCTGGTCCTGCACAACCTGCCGGCGCGGAGCTTCGCCATCCCGGAATTGACCGTGCGGCGGATGGAGGTCGATTTCGGGACGGCCAAATCGGACCTGACCTTGCACGTCACCGAGGACGACGGCTTGGAACTGGCGTTGGAATACAGTACCGACCTGTTCGAGCCGGACCGCATCGCCCGCATGGCCGGGCACTTCCAGTCTTTGCTGGTCGGGATCGCCGGACACCCCGACGCCCGGCTGGGCGAACTGCCGCTGCTGACCGCCGAGGAGCGCCGGTGTTTCGACGCCTGGAACGCCACCGACCGGGAACTTCACGCCCCGGCTGGGCTGCACGCGCTGCTGGAACGGCAAGCTGCGGCCCGGCCGGAACGGATCGCCGTGGTGTGCGGGGAACGTTCGCTGGGCTATGGTGCGCTGGAGCGGCAAGCCGCGGCCCTGGCGGGCCATCTGCGCGGACGCGGCGTAGGCCCGGAAAGCCGGGTCGGTCTGTGCCTGGAGCGCTCGGTGGAAGCCATCGTCGGCATCTTCGCCATCCTCAAGGCCGGGGGCGCTTATGTGCCGTTCGATCCCGCCACCCCCGCGGAGCGTATCGCCGAATTGCTGGCCGACAGCGGCGCGGCCTGGGTGCTGACCCTGGAACGGTGGGCGGGCCGGTTTCCCGCCGGGGTGGAGGCGATCTCCCTGGACCGGGAATTCCCGCCCGCGCCCGTGGCCGCATCCGCGCCGGTCCATCCCGGCCAGGCCGCCTATCTGATCTATACCTCCGGTTCCACCGGCCGCCCCAAGGGTGTGGTGGTCGACCATCGCAACGCCCTGGCCTCGACCCTGGCCCGCCGGGATTTCTATCCCGAACCGCCCGGCGTGTTCCTGATGGTGTCGCCCTTCGCCTTCGATAGCTCGGTCGCAGGGATTTTCTGGACCCTGGCCGAAGGGGGGCGGCTCTGCCTGCCTTCCGAGGCGGTCCACCGCGACCCCTTGGCCTGGGTCGATCTCATCCAGCGCGAAGGCGCGACCCATCTCCTCTGCCTGCCATCCCTGTACGGGCTGCTATTGGATTGCGCCGCGCCGGGACAACTCGACAGCCTGCGGGCGGTGATCGTCGCGGGCGAAACCTGCCCCGAGGGCTTGGCGGCGCGGCACCATGCCCGGTTGCCCACCGCCCGGCTTTACAACGAATACGGTCCCACCGAGGCCACGGTGTGGTGCAGCGCCCATGAAATCCCCCCGGTAATCCAGGGCGCGGTGCCTATCGGCGGTCCCATCGCCAACACCCGGCTCCATATCCTCGACGCCCGGTTGAATCCGGTTCCGGTCGGCGTGCCGGGGGAGTTGTATATCGGCGGGGCGGGCGTGGCGCGGGGCTATCATGCCCATCCGGGAGCGACCGCCGAACGTTTCCTCCCCGATCCCCACGCCCCGGCACAGGGTGCCCGACTCTACCGTAGCGGCGATTTGGCGCGGTTCCGCGCCGACGGGGCCGTCGAGTTCCTGGGCCGGGCCGACCATCAAGTCAAAATCCGCGGCCTGCGCATCGAACCGGGCGAAATCGAGGCGCGGCTACTCGGGCATCCGGCGGTCAAGGCCGCTGCGGTCGTCGCCCGCGAGGACCAACCCGGCCATCCGCGCTTGGTGGCCTATGTGGTCCCGGACCGGGCCGACGCCCCGGAAGCCGAACTGCGCCGTTTCCTAAAGGCGTGCCTGCCCGAACACATGGTGCCGGGCGCCTTCGTGATACTGGAATGCTTGCCATCGACACCGAACGGCAAGCTGGACCGTTCCGCCCTGCCCGCACCCGGCGGGAACGCCACGGTGGCCCCGCCGGTCGCCCCCCGCGATCCTTGGGAGCGGCAATTGGCCGGGTTGTGGCGCGAAGTGCTGGGCGGCGGACCCATCGGCATCCACGATAATTTCTTCGACCTGGGCGGTCACTCGCTGGCGGCCATGCGCCTGGTAGCCCGGCTGCGGGAACGGCTGGGCATCGCACTGCCGGTGGCGCGTTTGTTTGAGGCGCCCACCGTGGCCGAACTCGCCGCGTGGCTGCGGCAGGACACGCCGGAAGCCCCTCAGGCCGCCATCGATTGGCAACGGGAAGCCACGCTCGACGCCGCCATCGCGCCCGACCTCGCCGGTTGGACTTATCCCCAATCGCAACGGGCGGTGTTCGTGACCGGAGCCACTGGCTTCCTGGGCGCCTTCCTGGTGGATGCGCTGGTCCGGCGCACCCAGGCCCGCATCTATTGCCTGGTCCGCTCCCCCGGCAAGCTGGAGCAAACCTTCGCGGCCTATGGACTGGCCCTGGATGAGCGGATCGTTCCGGTCCTGGGGGATTTGGCCCTGCCCAGCCTGGGGATCGACGCCGTCCAATACCAGGAACTCGGCACCACCCTGGACACGATTTACCATAGCGGGGCGCTGGCCAATTTCGTCTATCCCTATTCCTTGTTGAAACCGGCCAATGTCGCGGGAACGGAGGCCATCCTCCGCTTAGCCTGTATAGGCAGGCCCAAGTCGGTCCATTATGTTTCCACATTGTCCATCCTAGGCGACGATCCAAGTCTTGACGAGGATGATTTCCCGCCTTCCGCCGCGCATTTGGCCGATGGCTACGCCCAGAGCAAATGGGTTGCGGAAAGCCTGGTCAGAACGGCTGCGGCACGCGGCCTGCCGGTCTGCATCTATCGGCCAGGCCAGATCGCCGGACACCGCCATAGCGGGGTTTGGAATACCGGGGATTACCTCTGCCGCATGTTGAAAGCCTATGTCGAGGCCGGTAGCGCCCCCCTGGAAGCGATGGCGCTCGACCTGGCCCCGGTCGATTATGTCAGCCAAGCCATCGTGGCCCTGGCTCACCGCGCCGAATGCCTCGGTAAAACCTTCCATCTGAACCATCCAGAACCGGTTTCGACCCATCTCTTCCTGGCGGCCCTGGCCGATGCCGGATTCCAGCTACGGCGGACTCCCATGCGGGAATGGCTAGGCCAGATGGTGGCGCGGGCCGAGGATAGGCCGGAACATCCTTTATATCCTTTGTTATCGCTGTTCCAGAACGGCACCGCCCAGGATGACCAGGGATTGGATACCCCACGGCGGGCTTGCGAGAAAACCCTGGAGATACTGAGGGAAGACGGAATCGAGTGCCCCCCGATGGATGCCGGAACCCTCGCGAACTATATCGCCTATTTCCTGAGTAGCGGCTTCCTGGAAGCCCCTCAACCAGCGGGATCGATATGAAGCCCAGTGGATTGCTTGAAACCCAGATATTGGATTATCCGGCCACGGACCCGGAAGGTTTGTACCAAGCCGCCAAACCGGCAACCCTGGACACCATCGCTCGGCGCAACCAAGCCGGGAAGGCGACTTTCCTATTGTCCTCGCAGCCGGTATTCGCGGAATCGGCGCAACTGGCCTTTTTGCTGTGCGAATACATCAACACTGCGCAAAAACTCCAGAACCGCATCGACTATAAAACTTTCTTTTGCAATTCCCGCATCGAAGCGCTGCATGGTGCCATCAAACTCTCCAGGCATCGCCTATGCCGGGAACATCCCGGCAGCAATGGCGCGGTATGGGTCTACGATAAAAACCATTTCTATGCCGCCTTGTTCGATCCGTTATCCCTGGGGCCGGAAAACGCCTTGGTGCCACAGGTCTTTTTCACCGCCGACCTTGATGCGGTGGTCGCCAATCCGGATGGCCGCGTCGGCGTGGTGGCCTGCCTATCCCCGTTGATAAGCCAGGCGGATTTGGACCGTATACAAAACCTATGCCGTCTGAAACACCAAGCCTTTATCCTCGATACTTCGCAGGCATCCAATAAGCTTATCGAGTCCAGCTTGGCCGAACTGCCTCATCCACCGGATATCGTGGTTTGGGGGGAGGATTTTGTGGATTATCAAGTGCCCTTCGGCGCTTTTTCGATGACCGAAGTGGCCTACCAACCCTGGTGTTTCGTGGACACCTGTTTCCTGCATTCCTCGACCTATGGCGGTAATAGTCTGGTAACCGCCCTGGCCCGCGACCGGCTGCTGGATCGAAGCGGCTTGGCGGCGGACCGCCCGGATATTGCGCGGCGGCTGCGGGATATTGCGGAAAGCCATCCCAAACGCCTCGCCGCGTTCCGTCGTTATATCAATCCCATCGCCCCCCTGATCTATGAAGCCGCCGGGTTGGATTTGGATATCGTCAAGGCCCAGGGTTGCCGGATCACGGTCAAGCGCCATGGGCACGAAATGGAGTTGCTGGATGGTATCGGCGGCGCGGGTAGCAATCCAAGGGGTTATAACCCTGCGGATATTCCGGGCCAGGTATTGGCCCGCCACGATACCCGCCACGATTATTGGTATGGGTTGGCCGCGAGGCTCTGTAGCCTGACCGGACTGGAGCGGGCGCTCCCGGCGGTCAGCGGCGCGTGCGCGGTCGATATCGCCTGGACCCTGGCCCTGCTGGCTAATCCAGGCAAAACCAAGATCGTGGTATTTCAAGGCAATTATGCCGGAAAGACCCTGATTTCCCTGAACGGCACCACGGATACCGCCATGCGGGAACCCTTCGGGCCGCTTTACCGGAATATAAGCTACGTGGACGTCCTGGCCGAGGATGGGGTGGAACGGCTGGGCAAAGCGCTCGAACCGGGCGACACCGCCTTGGTATGGTTCGAGTTCATGCAGGGCAACGACCTGGACCGGATACCGGAACATATCATGGATAAGCTGTTTTTGTACCGGGAGCGGTTCGGTTATTACATAGGCATCGACGAGATACTGAATGGTCTATTCAGGACTGGAGGGTTTTTATCGTTCGATCAAAGCCGTTACCAGCCGGATATCATCACTTTTTCCAAGGGTCTGAGCGACCTGAGTTTCCCGGTCTCCGCCACCTTGGTTGCGGAGCGGCTCCATCAGCGGGCTGTGCAGCGGAATCCGGGCTTGGTGGCGCGCTACGAGACTTTGTTCCGTAATCAATTGGGCGCGCAGATCGCCTTGAACGGCTTGGAACGACTGCTCGCGGCGTCCACCGGCGAGCAGGTCCACAGGGTAGGTGGTTTGTTGAAAACCGAACTGGAGCGGATCACAGCTTGGTCGCCCTTGTTAAAGGCAGTCCGGGGCGAGGGTTTGCATCTGCATTTGGTGTTGGATATGGGGAAATTCCCCCTGTCCTGGTTTGGCAAGAATATCGCCGAGTTATTGGTTTCCAGGTTATGCCTGGTCCGGGGCGGGGTTTTACAGTTCTTCTGCCGCTTATTGCCGGCCTTGGCGCTGACCGAGGCCGAGGCCGAGGCCATGGCTGTCGGCATAGCCAAGGCGTTCCGCATCAACCGGTTTTCGCTATTGCTCTTCGGCCTCCAGGCGGTCGGGGGATTTTTATATTTATTGGCGCTGGCCCAGGTCCGATCCGGGCTGTCGGGTTTGATGCGGCGGTTTTCGGTTGAGGAGAGTTCCGGTGGCTAGGATAGTTTTTTTCGTATATCCGAATATTGGCAGCCAAATCGCTTCCATGAAGCTGGCGGCGGATTTACTGGCCCAGGGCCATCGGGTTTGTTATCTGGGTATCAAGGATTCCGAGGCGTATATCGCCGCGCATGGGTTCGAGTTCATCCCGGTCTTCGAGCGGCATTTTCCACAGGGGTATCTGAAGCAGCAAATGCTGTTTGATACCCTGCCCATGGGGCGGCGCTACTTGGCGGGCCTACGCGAGATCGCCCTGGGTTTCAAGCGCTTCCTCGACGATCTGGGCGGGGAAGGCGGCGCGGAGTTCAAGGCGCTGTTGCGGGATTTACAGCCCGACCTCATGGTCTTCGCCTCGGCGGTGCCGCAAATCGAATGGGTGGCGACCGTGGCGTGTTCCTTGGGCATCAAGGCGGTGTATTTCCACGATATGGTGACACCTTCGGCGGCCCTGGGATTCCCCCCGCCCGGCTCGGACCTGATTCCTAGCCGTTCGCTCTGGACACGCGCCCGCATCCGCTGGGCCTGGTCGATGTTCAAACTGCGGGTTTGCTTGGACGACCTGCTCTATCGGTTATTTTGCGGTATCGACAACGACAAGGTCACCCAGGCTCTGGCGACCCGCCATGGTTATAAACCGGAGTTGATGCCCCGCGATATTTTCAAGCGGGATAGGTTGTTGCGGCTACCGGAAATCGTGTCTTTCCCGCCCGGTTTCGATTTCCCCGGCGCGGAACCGCCAGGCACTTACTATACCCAGCCTTATATTTTCCTGGAGCGGCGGCAGCCGCCGTTTCCCTGGGAGCGGCTGGAGGACGGCAAGCCGGTGATCTATTGCGCCCTGGGTTCGGTCTTGCCCATGGGGGACAAGACTAAAAGGGTCCGGTTCTACCGCAGTTTCGTCGAGGCTTCCGCCGTGCGGCCGGATTGGCATTGGGTCTTGGCCATCGGCGATAGCCTGAAGCCGGAGGATTTGGGGGCCGTGCCGGGGAACGTCCTAGTCGTCGCCCAAGCGCCGCAATTGGATTTATTGCGGCGCTCGGCCCTGATGATTACCCATGGCGGGGCCAACTCGGTCAAGGAATGTATTTATTTCGGCGTGCCCATGATTGTATTTCCCTTCCTGGCGGCCCATCCCATCACCACCGACCAGCCCGCCAACGCGGCCCGGATCGTCTATCACGGATTGGGGGTGCAGGCGGATATGGGCCGGCTGGACGCCGCCTATCTCGGGGGGCTGGTCGATACCGTGGACCGCGATCCTTATATCCGCGCCCAGATCGGTTTGATGCGGGCCAAGTTCCACGAGGCGGAATCCAGCGGTCCCGGCCTGCGCCTGATCGAGGCCTTGTTGGGCGGCCCGGCCCCCATGGGAGGCTGAGGTGCGCCGGGTCTTACTCTACGCCTTGCCTCTCCTGGCGCTGCCTTGCGCCTATGTCGTCTATCTCTTGTACGGTTCCTTGCCGGACGGCGCGGACGGGAGGGACATGGACCTGCCGGGTTTGACGGCTCCGGTCCGGGTCGCTTTCGATAGCTACGGCATTCCCAGCATCGAGGCCCGGAACCGGGAAGACGCCTTCGAGGCGCTGGGCTTCGCGACGGCGCGGGACCGGCTGTTCCAGATGGACTTGTTGCGCCGGAAAATGGCCGGTCGCCTGGCCGAGGTGTTGGGCGCGGGGCTGCTGAAACCGGACCGCTGGCACCGGACCATGGGTTTCGACCGGCTGGCCCCGGAAATCCTCGCCCGGCTGCCGGAACCACAGCGGCAGGTGGTGCGGGCTTATACCCGCGGCGTCAACCGGGCCATCCAGGACTTCAAAGTCCTGCCGTTCGAGTTCTTGCTGTTGGGCTACCGGCCCGAACCCTGGCGGGCCGAGGATAGCATCCTGGCGGTGCTGAACATGTATACGGCCTTGTCTTGGCGCGGCGACATTGAACGCTCGACCGCGGTCGTGCGGGCCGCCCTGCCGGCCAAGGTGGCGGATTTCCTGCTGCCCGACACCGACGCCTATACCCAGGCGCTGTTGGGGGAACCCGCGCCCGCCGAACCCTTGCCCACGGCGGAACTCGCCGCCCTGGCCGAACGCAACCGCGAGGCGTTCCAGAAAGCCCCGCGGCTGGTGAACGACGCCATGCCCAAGCGCGGCTCGAACGCCTGGGTGGTGGCTCCCGCCAAAACCGCCGATGGCCGGGCGATCCTGGCCAACGATATGCATTTGTCCCTGGGTGTGCCCACGCTGTGGTACCGGGCCGAACTGCATTACGGGGAGGTGCGGCTGGCGGGGCTGACCCTGCCCGGCCTGCCCTTGATCGTATCGGGCAGCAATCAAGGGATCGCCTGGGGTTTCACCGCCTCCGGCACCGACGTATCGGATTTCGTGCCCCTGGAGGTCGATCCCGCCAACTCCAAGCGCTACCGCGCCGGGGCGGGATTCCAGGATTTCGGCGAACGGGTCGAGACGCTCCGGGTGCGCGATGGCGCGTCCGAAACCCTGGTGGTGCGCACCACGCCGTTCGGGCCGGTGGCCCCGGAGCCGCTCCTGGGCAAGCCGGTGGCGGTGCGCTGGACCGCGCTCGATCCCGCCGCCACCAATCTCGACTACATGGACCTGGACCGGGTGACGACGGTCGAGGCCGCGTTGCCCGCGCTGAACCACGCGGGCGGACCGCCCTTGCACGCCTTCGTCGCCGACGCCGGCGGCAACATCGGTTGGACCCTGACCGGCCGGATTCCCCGGCGTCCACGGGGCGACCACAGCGCCGCTTGGCAGGACTACATCCCCGCCGCCGAATTGCCGCGCCGCTTCAATCCCCCCGAGGGCTTCATCGTCAGCGCCAACCAGCGCATGGTGGACGCCCGCTATCCCTATGCGGTGGACACCTACGACTGGCGCGGCTACCGCGCCTACCGCATCGCCGGACGCCTGCGGGAAATGCGGGATATCACCGAACGGGATATGTTCTCGCTGCAACTGGACGCCCAGACCGATTTCTACCGCTATTACTGGAACCTGGCCCTGGACACGCTGGGCGAAGAACGGCCCGGCGAAGCCCAGGCCATCGGCGAGGCCCGGCGTTACCTGCGGGCTTGGGATGGACGGGCCGATCTGGGCACGCCGGGCTTGGCCCTGGTGATCGAATTCCGCAAGGCCTTGTTGGAAACCGTGTTGTCGCCGTTGTTCGTGGGCTGCCACGCCTTGGATAGCGAGTTCGAGTACCGTTGGAACTATCCCGACGTGCCGCTGCGGCGCTTGATCGACGCCCGGCTGCCCGCCTTGTTGCCCATCGCCCCCGTTTATCCCGATTGGGATGCCCTACTCCGCGACAGCCTGCTACGGGCCGCCGCCGGGTTGAAGCAGCGGTATGGACTGGACCGGCTCGAAGACCTGACCTGGGCGCAGGCCAATCCCGCCCATATCGCCCATCCCTTGTCGGCGGCCCTGTCCTGGCTCGCCCCCTGGCTGGACATGCCGACCGACTCGCCGGCGGGCTGCGACGAATGCGTGAACAGCTTCGAATGGGATGGCGGTCCCAGCGAGCGCCTGGTGGTCGCGCCCGGCCACGAACCGCAAGGGTTCCTACACCTGCCGGGCGGCCAATCCGGCCATCCCCTCTCGCCGAATTACCGCGACCAATACCGGGCTTGGGTAACGGGCCGCGCCCTGCCGCTGCTGGTGGGCGCGCCGGCCACGGAACTCAGGTTCGCGCCGACCACCGATCCTTCATCCTTGGAGTAACCCTATGCGCATTACCCGCACCTTTCCCTGCTCGGTGGACCGGCGGCAATCCGCCGCGCTGTTCCGCGATATTGGCCGGTTGATCGACTACGCCTCGCCCGGTGGCGATATCGCGGCGACCACCGCAGACGGCCTCGACACCGCCGCCTGGAAAGACCTGCCGCCTTGGGTCCGCCGGATGTCGGTGGCCCGCCGGGGCGCGGACATCCGTCTGGAATTGGCGCTGGACCCGGCGGCTCCCACTACCGGGTCCGAACAGGTCGCCGGGAAATTGGGCCGGGCGCTGGAGGACTGGTTTTCCCAGGCGGTGCGCCCCTTTCCCCGCAAGGTGTTCTGTATCGGTTGGCAGAAAACCGGCACCACCAGCTTGACCGCCGCCTTGCGGCGGCTGGGGTTGTTGTCCTGGCATTTCGCGCCGTGGTTGATCGGCTGCCGCCACTTCCATAGCGATCCGGTCGCGGCGGTGCCGGATTTCGACAGCCTAGCGGACTACGCGGCGGTATCCGATCTGCCCGCCGCAGCGTTCTACCGGGAGTTGGACCGGGCTTTTCCGGGAAGCTTATTCGTTTTCACCGACCGCCCCCTCGATAGCTGGCTGGCCAGCGTCCAGGCCCATCTCCAAACCTCGCTGGCCGTGGACGGTCAACCGCATTCGGTCGACCGCTGGGCCTATGGCCAGGACCGCCCGGACGCGGCGGTCCTGCGCGAACGCTATCTGCGCCACCGCGGGGAGGTGTTCGATTATTTCGCGGGGCGGCGGGATTTCCTGGCCCTGGACCTCGGCCAAGGCAACCCCTGGCACCCCCTGTGCCGGTTCCTGGGATTGCCCGAGCCTTCGATCCCGTTCCCCCACCATAATCGGGGGGGGAACCCGGCAGGGACACTATGATCCGCTTGTTATTGCGCGAATCGCGCTGGATTTTGCTGGCTTCCCTGTTGACCGGCCTGGGCAGCGGCCTGGGCGGTGCGGGTTTGGTCGCGGTCATCAACCAAGCCTTGGAGCCCGGTGCGCCAGAAGGGCTGGTCTGGGTCTTCGTGGGGCTGGCCGTTTGGCTGTGGGCGGCCCGCACGGCCTCGGCGTTTTTCCTGGTCCGGCTCGGCCAGAACGTTGTGTTCGGCCTGCGCCTGAAACTCAGCCGCCAAGTCCTGGCGGCACCCTTCGCCCGGCTCCAGGCGCTGGGACCTTCGCGCATCCTGGCCTGCCTGACCCAGGATATCACCAATCTGGCCGAGGCTTTCCGCTGGCTACCCTTGATCTGCGTCAACGCCGCCATGATCGTTGGTTGCCTCGCCTACCTGGGGTGGCTGTCCGGGCCACTGGCGGCGATGGTGGGCGCGGCCCTGGCCTTGGGCATCGCCAGTTTCCGGCTGGCCGAAGCGCGGGCTTGGCGCGGCTTGAAATTGGCGCGGGAATGCGACGATGCCCTGTACGGCCATTTCCATAGCCTGGCCCATGGCATCAAGGAGCTCAAGCTGCACCGCCACCGTCGCGAAGCCTTCCTCGGCGAGCGGCTGGCGGAGACCGCCGCCCGCTATCGCCACCACTACCTGACCGGGACCGGGCTCAGCATCGTGGCCGGCAACTGGGGCAATAGCTTGTTCTATGTGGTGATCGGCCTGGTCTTGTTCGTGCTGCCGGACTACCAGGCGGTCGGATCGGAAGTGCTGCGCGGCTATTGCCTGACCATCCTCTATCTCATGTCCCCGGTCGGAGGGCTGATCGAAAGCCTGCCGGTGTTCGGACAGGCCGGGGTCGCCCTGAAAAAGCTCGAAATCCTGGAGCAGACGCCGGAGGAACCCGACAACCCCGCGCCGCTGTCCTCGCGCTTGTTCCCGAAACCCGCCCTGCTGGAACTGGTCGGCGTCACCCATCGCTACTACCGCGGGGAGGACGAGCGGAGCTTCACCCTTGGCCCGATCAATCTGAAACTACAGCCCGGCGAACTGGTGTTCCTGGTCGGTGGCAACGGCAGCGGCAAAACCACCTTATCGCTCCTGTTGGTGGGGCTGTACACCCCGGAACAAGGCGAAATCCGCCTGGGCGGGCGGCGCGTCACCGACGCCAACCGCGAGAGCTATCGCCAGCAGTTTTCCACCGTGTTTTCCGATTTCCACCTGTTCGACAGCCTGCTGGGTTTCCAGGGCCGCGAGTTGGACGCCGAAGCCCGGGCCTATCTGACGCAACTGCGGCTGGACCACAAGGTGCGGATCGAAAGCGGTGCCTTTTCGACCCTGGAACTATCGCAGGGCCAGCGCAAACGCTTGGCTTTGTTGGTGGCTTATCTGGAGAACCGACCATTTTATATCTTCGACGAATGGGCCGCCGATCAAGACCCGCCATTCAAAAATATTTTCTATACGGAGATTTTGCCGACCCTCAAAGCCCGGGGGAAAACCGTGATCGTGATTACCCACGACGACAGTTATTTCCATGTGGCCGACCGCTGCCTCAAATTGGAGGAAGGACAGCTTTTCGAAATGCCGACAGCCGAATGGAAGCAGACAAGAGCACCCGAAACCGACACGGGCCATGATTGGGGAAAAACCTATGCGGAGATATCGCTATGAAACAATCGCTTGTGCAGCCGAGCCTGGATTACACCGTGAATGAAACACCGTGGGCCGCGCCGTCGGACAATGCTTATTACCTGGACCGGCAGGCCAAATTCGAATCCAACGCCCGCAGCTATCCCCGACGGCTACCCATCGCCATCCGCCGGGCCGAAGGCATCTATGTGGAGGATACCGACGGACGCCGCTATATCGATTGCCTGGCAGGGGCCGGGGCGCTGGCCCTGGGCCACCGCCACCCGGTGGCGCTGGCGGCGGTGCGGGATATTCTGGCGGACGGCACGCCCTGGCAAACCCTGGACCTGACCACCCCGGTCAAGGACCGCTTCGTGGAGGAACTGTTCGCCACCCTGCCCCAGGAGTTCACCGACCACGCCCGCATCCAATTTTGCGGCCCTTCGGGCGCGGATGCCGTGGAAGCCGCGCTCAAGCTGGTCAAGACCGCCACCGGCAGGCGTTCCATCCTCGCCTTCCACGGGGCCTACCACGGCATGACCCACGGTGCCTTGGGGCTGACCGGCGAACTCGGCCCGAAGCTGGCGCTCTCCGGCTTGATGGCGGATGTGCATTTCTTGCCGTTTCCCCAGGCCTATCGCTGTCCGTTCGGGCTGGGTGGTAGCGGCGGCTGGCAGGCTTCCGCCACCTATATCGAGTACCTCCTGGACGATAGCAACAGCGGCATCGCTCCGCCCGCCGCCGTGATTCTGGAACCGGTGCAGGGCGAAGGCGGTGTCATCCCGGCCCCGGACCCCTGGCTCCGGGAAATCCGCCGCCTCACCCGTGAACGCGGCATTCCTTTGATCCTCGACGAGGTCCAGACCGGCATCGGCCGCACCGGGCGGATGTACGCCTTCGAACACGCCGACATCCTGCCGGATGTGCTGGTCCTGTCCAAGGCCATAGGCGGTGGCCTGCCCCTCAGCGCGGTGGTTTACCACGAGGTGCTGGATCGCTGGCAACCCGGTGCCCACGCCGGTACTTTCCGCGGCAACCAACTGGCCATGGCGACCGGTGTCGCGACCCTGCGCTATGTCCAGGAGCAGCGGCTCGACCGCCATGCCGCGGACATGGGCCAACGCTTGCAGGGACATCTCCGCCATATCCAGGCCGATTTTCCGATCCTGGGCGATGTGCGGGGCCGTGGCTTGATGATCGGTGTCGAGGTGGTCGATATCACCGCGCCGGACCGGACCGGCGCACCGCCGCCCTGCCGGGAACTGGCCCGCCGCATCCAAACGGAATGCCTGCGGCTTGGCCTGATCCTGGAACTGGGCGGACGCCAGGGCGGCGTGGTGCGCTTCCTGCCGCCCTTGATCGTCACGGCGGTGGAGGTGGACCAGATCGCCGAAATTTTCCGGGATGCGGTACAGGCCACGGCCCACCATGCCGGATAAAGCCAGCGGGAATCTAGATTGCGGCCTATCAAGCTAACGTACTGGACGGTCCTGGCCTGCCTCGGGCTGGGTGGCTGCAATACCCCGCCGGAACGCGGCCCGCAACTATCGGCGACGGGTTTCCCGGAACGGTGGCAGGGCGCGGCGGTGTCCGCCGAAGCCTTGGCCGGGCATTGGCTGGACACCTTCGCCGATCCCAAGCTCTCGGCCCTGGTGCGGGAGGCGCTGGCGGCCAATTACGACCTCAAAAGCGCGGCGGCGCGGGTCGACGCGGCGCGGGCGGAAGCCCGCATCGCGGGGTCCGGTCTTTGGCCGCAATTGGGCTTCGCCGCCGGGTACGAGCGGGCGCGGGTCTCGGACACCGGCTTCGGTTCGAGCGGCTATAGCGCCTTCGAGGCCGTGTTCAGCCTGGATTGGGAACTGGACGTGTGGGGCCGCCTCCGCGCCACCCGCGATGCGTCCTGGCGGGAAGCCACCGCCGTGGAGGCCGATTTGCGGGGGGCGCGGCTCTCGCTGGCGGCGCGGGTGGCGCAAACCTATTTCGAACTAGCCGAGGCGCGGCTACAAGCCGAAGTGGCCGAGCAATCCATCCGCGAACGCCGCACCATCGTCGAATTGGTGCGCGGGCGTTTCGCCCGCGGCCTGACCCGCGGCCTGGACCTGCGGTTGGCGCTAACCGACCTGGCCAACGCCGAAGCCTTGCTGGCCGACGCCCGCAACCGGGTCCAGGGCACCGCCCGGCGGCTGGAAGTGCTGTTGGGCCGCTATCCGTCCAACGCCCTGGCCGACCCCTCCCCGGCCCTGCCCGAACCGCCCACCGCCCTCCGGGCCGGGCTGCCCGCAGCCTTGCTGGAACGGCGACCGGACCTCGATGCCGCTTTCGGGCGCCTGAAAGCTGCCGATTCCCGCCTGGAAAGCGCCCAAAAAGCCCTGTTGCCCCGGATCGCCCTGACCGCCTCGGGCGGCACGCGCAGTCCGGCGTTGACCGAACTGGTCGATCCCAGGGCGGTGGTCTGGAATCTGGCGCTGGGATTGGCGCAACCGATTTTTACCGGCGGTCGCCTGCGCGGCGAAATCCGGCTGAACCAAGCCCAGGTGGACGCGGCGCTCAACCAGTACCGGAATACGGCGCTCAAGGCGTTCCAGGAAGTGGAACACGCCCTGGCCGCCGAGGACTGGCTGCGCCAACAAGAACGCGCCCTGCGGGAATCCGTTGAACAAACCCGGCAAAGCCGGACCTTGGCGGTCTATTCCTACCGCCATGGCTTCATCGAAATCCTCACCCTGCTGGACAGCTACCGCAGCACCCTGAGCGCCCAGAGCGCCCATCTGGCGGTCCGGCGGCAGTTGCTCAGCAACCGGATCGATTTGTATCTGGCGCTGGGCGGAGGCGTTTGAGCATGGCGGGCGGAAAAGGCGTCGCCCTAAAATACACCGGCCGGACCGGAGACCGGCGCATCCTCCGGCCCGCCCGCGGGTCCGGCGCATTTCCCTCCGCCCCCTTGCCACAAAGGGACCGGAGGCACGGCATCCCTCTACTTGATTCCACAGCCTGATGGCTAAAATCCTCCTCCCCATCCTCCTGCTGCTGGCCGGCATCGCCGGTACCTGGGCCTTGCTCATCCACCGCCCCCAGGCCGAACCCCAAGCGCCCCAAGCCGAGATTCCCCTGGTACGGACGCTGCGGGTGGAACCCCAAACCCTGCGCCTCGATGTGCATTCCCAAGGCGTGGCGACCCCGCGTACCGAGATCGACTTGGTGCCGGAAGTCGCGGGCAAGGTGGTGTTCCTGCATCCGGGCTTGGTCTCGGGCGGCTTCTTCGAGTCCGGCGACATCCTGCTCGGCATCGATCCCCGCGATTACGACCTCGCCATCGCCGAGGCCCAGGCCCGCATCGCCGAGGCCAAGCGCCAACTGGCTTCGGAAGAAGCCCAGGCGGAACAGGCCCGCAGCGAATGGCAAGCCCTGGGCGAGGGCCAGCCGACGCCCCTGACCCTGCACGAGCCGCAATTGGCCGAAGCCCGCGCCAAGCTGACGGCGGCGGAAGCCGATCTGGTCCGCGCCAAACTCCGCCGCGCCCGGGCCGATTGGCGGGTGCCCTTCGCCGGGCGGGTGCGTGAACGGCGGGTCGGCCTCGGCCAATACGTGCAACCGGGCGACAAGCTCGCCCGCCTGTATTCCACCGATGCCGTCGAAATCCGCCTGCCCATCGCCCCCGACCAACTGGCTTATCTGGACCTGCCCCTGGCCCGCGCAGGCCGGACCGGGGACGGTCCCAAGGTGATGCTCAGCGCCGAGCTGTCCGGCGCGGTCCAGCGCTGGGAGGGCCGTATCGTCCGGGTGGACGGCATGTTGGACGAAACCACCGGGATGCTTCACGCCATCGCCGAGGTGCGCGATCCCTACGCCCCATCCAAGGCCCGGCCTCCGCTGCTGGCCGGCTTGTTCGTGCAGGCGGATATCGCGGGCCGGGAGCAACCGGGCTTGTTCGCGCTGCCACCGGGCGCGGTCAACTCCTCCCAGGAAGCCATGCTGGTGGACGCGGACGGCCATTTGCACCTCCGCCGCCTGGGCGTGCTGCGTAACGAACCGAACCGGGTCCTGGTCCGGGACGGGCTCGCCGCCGGGGACCGGGTGGTGGTGGCGGGCGTCCAGGTGCCGGTGGAAGGCATGGTGGTCAGGCTGGCGGAAGATACCGCCGCGCCCGCAGGGGGGAAACCCCCGCCATGAACGCCGCCGCCCGGCCCTAAAGACACCCAGGGTGGACCCGCTGCCCACCCGCATGCCTAAAACCACCCCCCGACGGAATTCGATGACGCCGCCATCCCCGCACCCCCCCTCCTCCTTGATCGGCTGGTTCGCCGCCAACCCGGTCGCGGCCAACCTGCTGATGCTGCTGATCCTGATCGGCGGAACGGTCGGCGCCCTCACCATGGACAAGGAGGTTTTCCCCCGCTTCAGCCCGCAACTCGTCGAGGTCCGGGCGGTGTATCCGGGAGCCGGGCCGGTCGAGATCGAGGAATCGGTGTGCGTCCGCATCGAGGAGGCGATCTACGACCTGCCGGGCGTCAAGCGCCTGAACACCGAGATCACCGAGGGCGAATGCCTGGTCAAGGTGGCCATCCTGCCGGACCACGACAAACCGACGGTCATGGGCGCGGTGCGCGGGCGGGTCCAGGCGATTCCCCGGTTGCCGCCGACATTGGAAAAGATCGAGGTGCGCGAAGCCGTCCGCGACGGCGACGATGGTGTTATCTGGGTCGCCCTGCACGGGCCGACCGACCCCCTGACCCTGAAGCAAATCGGCGAGCGCGTACAAGGCGACTTGACCCGCATCCCCGGCGTGACCCGCGCCCTGAATTACAACGAGACCGCTTACGAAATCGCCATCGAGGTGGCTTCGGCCAAACTGCGCCAATACCGGCTGTCCCTGCGCGAGGTGGCGGAAGCCGTGCGCCGGGCGTCCTTGAACCTGGCGGGCGGCTTGGTGAAGACGCCGGCCGGGGAATTGTTACTGCGGGTCAACGGCCAGGCGGTGGATGGTGCCGCCATCGCCGCCTTGGTGCTGCGTACCGGCCCGGAAGGGTCCAAGGTACGGCTGGGCGATGTCGCCACCATCCGCGACGGCCTGGAGGAACGGCTGTCGGAATGGCACCACAACGGCGAAACCGGCCAGGGCTGGGAAGTCCACGCCGAACACGACACCGTCGCGGTGGCGCAGCGGATCAAAGCCTATGTGGCGGACCAATCCACACAGTTGCCGCAGGGGCTGGCGCTCACCACCTGGTGGGATGATTCCGAGGCCTACGAGGAACGGGTGCGGACCCTGGTGGAAGACGGCGTCAGCGGTTTCGCCCTGGTGTGCCTGGTGCTGACCCTGTTCCTGCGCCTGCGGGTCGCGCTCTGGGCCGGGGTCGGCATCCTCACCTCGATCTTCGGGGCGCTGTGGTTGATGCCGGTCTTCGGGGTCTCCCTCAACATGCTGTCCTTGTTCGGTTTCCTGCTGGCCATGGGCATCCTGGTGGACGACGCCATCATCATCGGGGAAAGCGTGCATAGCCAGCAGGAGTCTGGTGTTTCCAACTTGTCCGCAGCCGTCCGTGGCACCGAGGCGGTCGCCTTGCCGGTGGTGGTGTCGGTGCTGATCGCCCTGGCCGCCTTCCTGCCCGGTTTGTTCCTGCCCGGTTGGGCCGGCCAGATGATGCGGCCCATCTGCCTGATCATGATCCTGACCTTGGTGTTCTCCCTGGTCGAAGCCTTGCTGATCCTGCCGGCCCACTTGGCGGCCCCGTCCAAGCAGCGGCCCGCCGTCCCCTCCCGGTTGGAACGGCTGCGCGGCTGGCTCAACCGCGGCTTGGACCGCTTCGTCCTCCGGGTCTACCACCCCTTCCTGGAAACCGCCCTGGCCTGGCGCTATCTCACCGTGGCCGTCTTCGTGGTGCTGCTGTTGCTGTGTTGGGCCTTGGTGGCCAGCGACCGGGTGCGCCAATCCCTCAACCCGGATGTCACCAAGGACAGTTTCTGGGTCAGCCTGAGCGTGCCGCCGGGCACCCCCTACACCGAAACCCGCACCCTGGCGGGCCGGGTGGAGCGGGCCTTGTTCGGCTTGCGCGACGAGTACGACCGCCAGAACGGCGGAGCCAGCCCAAGCATCATCGTCAACCTGGAAACCATCGTCTGGGAACACGCGGCCGGGTTCTGGATCGAGTTCTCGCCGACGGGTCGCCAGCGCGTCGTGGTCGCCGATTTCGTCCGGGAATGGCGCAAGCGCATCGGCGACCTGGGCTCCGGCAAGATCGATTTTCTGTACCGGGAGGGCGATGTGCCCTACGACCTCGAATTCGACCTGGGCTCCACCAATCCCGCGCTGTTGACGCCCGCCGTCGAGCGGCTCAAGCAACGGTTGGCCGCCCAGGCCGGGGTATACGACGTGGTGGATTCCGCCGAACCGGGCAAGCCGGAAGTGCGCTTGACCCTGAAACCCCAGGCCGAGCGCTTGGGCTTGAGCCTGGAAGACCTGGCCGAACAAGTGCGCCGGGGCTATTACGGCGAGGAAGCGCAGCGTTTCCAACGTGGTCGCAACGAGGTCAAGGTGATGGTGCGCTATCCCCGCGCCGAGCGCGAATCCCTGGACAGCCTACGTGCCTTGCCGGTCAGCCTGCCGGACGGGGCGGCGGCTCCGCTGGGCACCTTGGCCGAAGTCGCCCTGGCCCCCGGCAATGCCAAGCTCATCCGGCAGGACCGCCGCCGCGTCCTCAAGGTGCAGGCGCGGGTCGATCCCCAACTGGCCGACGCCAACGCGCTGTACAAACAACTGGAAGCCGGCGAACTGCCTGAACTGCGGCGCGACTTCCCCGGCCTGGATATCGATATCGGCCAGGAACGCCAGGAAGAACAGGCCATGGCTTCGGCCCTGGGCCAGAACACGCTGATTTCGCTGGTGGTGATTTACGCGCTGATCGCCGTCCCGTTCCGCTCCTACCTGAAACCGCTGATCTTCCTGCTGGCCGCGCCGGTGGCGTGGTGCGGCGCGGTCTTGGCGCACTGGGCGGCGGGCTTGCCGCTGTCCATGGAGTCCATGGTGGGCATGATCGCCGCCAGCGGCGTGGTGGTGAACGATAGCCTGGTGCTGTTGGACTATATCCGGGAGCGGGAGCTCGACGAACCGGCGTCTAATCTCGTCCTCGAAGCCTGCACCGCCCGCTTCCGGCCCATCCTGCTGGCGTTCTTGACCAATTTCGCCGGTTTCCTGCCGACCTTATTGGAAACCAGCACCCAGGCCCAATTCCTGATCCCCATGACCCTGTCCTTGTCGGCGGGCTTGTTGCTGGGCATGGCGGCCAGTTTGGTGCTGACCCCGGTGGGCTATGTGATTTTGAACAGCCCTGGGGAGGCGGCTCCGGGGCGGGCTTCCGATTGAAATCCAGCCAATGTTCCCCAGCGGAATGGCCGTGGAAGCCCGCAATCCCATTCCGCCGGCTCCCTTCCCCATACCACCAGGACATCTGGACCGCCGGCCTTGGGGGGCAGTCTCCAGGTCGGCTCCACCCGGCCTACCCCATCTATAGGTAACACTCTGTAGCGATTCCGATGCTTTACATTGGGGAATCCACCGGGTAGCTTGTCGCTATTATTTTTTTATATAGCGTAGTGCCGATTCATTCGTATCCTGATGGTCACTTTGTGCAAATCTGGGCCAGCATATCGGCATCATTCCGGGCCGTGACGATCCATCCCGCTCGGATATAGGGCGATCATACGGCGATGCGGATGGTTTGATTGACGCGAGCGATGGTTGAATCTACGCTATATAAAATTTTTTATAGCGATGCTGATTTAAATCAGTCATAGATAACTACACCTCTCTAATTGTACGACTAGCTGTGGGAGGTGCTGTGTGCCTTGCGCAAGAGCGTGGAATGGAGCGGCGACATGGCGGCATAGACACCCGCTGTTTCGTGGGAAACCGTGTGGTAGCGCGTTTGCGGGCGGAACGGAAGCCGCCGAAACGGCGTCGAGCCAGCGCGGAAGTATTGGCGCGGCGTTGGTTGGAGGGGGGCGGGGCCGGGCAGGATGTGCGCGGTCGCGGAGTGAAGAGGTGTTCCGGTGTGGGCCGGCAGCCGTCGAGGCGGTGGTCCGGGTTCGGCCACCCGGTGCCGGTTTGATCTTTATTGGATTGTCAACCGATTAGAGGAATTCTGATGTTCGTAAGCAAGTTCAAGCATCTCGCGTTGGCGGTATCGGCCGCCATGCTGCTCTGCCCGTCCGCGCAGGCGGCGAGTTCGATCACCGTTTCGGTCACGCCCATCGCGGCGAATGCCGTCGCCGACCTCGTCTCCGACTTCCTGAATGCGTTTCCCACGTCAGGGTACAGTGTTTCCCTGAAAATCGTGTCGGATGCCGCCGCGAAAGACGGCATTGTCGCCGGTAACGCGCCGGTTCCCGACCTGTTCCTGTCGAAGTCTTTCGTCGCGCCGCTGGACCTGAAGCTGAACCATCCGACGCTTATCGTCGGCGATCCATTCCCCTACGCGGAGGATACGCTCGTCCTCTATTCCAGCGCGGACAAAAATATCGATATCAGCGGGGGCGTCCCGTCGTTCAGCCATCTCCAACCGTTCTCCATACCGACCCCCGCCACCTTGGACCCCTATGGCGTCGCCGCGGCCCTGGTGCTCAAGGGCACTTATTTGCGTGCCGTCAGGAATGGGCTGGTACTCAAAACGGAAGACGCCGCCGGTTCCTACGCGGCGGTCGAATATCTGACCACGTCCTATGGCTTCACCGGCAAATCGCAAATCTGTTCGGCCGTCGCCGGCGTCGAGGAATTCGAGCCCGGCAGCTTCCACCACGAGTTCACTAATACCACCCCCATCGTGCTGGCTGGCGTGAAGATCGCGAGCAGCACGCGTACGGCGGCGCAAGAGACCGAATTGACGGACTTCGTCAATTACCTGACCGGCACCGGCAGCGTCAACTTCACCCAACATTGTTTCAAGCTTCCGGGGGCCTAGGCCTTGTTACCACCCAACCCAAGGTCTCGAATCAAACCTTCCAAAGGAAACCCTAATGTCTAGCAGCAAGCTCAAAACCCTGGCGCTGTGCGCTTTACCGTTGACCGCTTTGGCAACCGCCCCCGCACAGGCGACCACCACGATTTATGTGGGTGTCGCGGCGAATTTCACCGCCACGATAAACGCCCTCATCACGACGTATAAATTGCTCCATTCCGGGACCGATATCATCCCCACCTCCGATTCGTCCGCCAATTTGCAGAGCCAGATCATCAACCACACGGCCACTTATGATCTGTTCCTTTCGGCCGACCAAACCCGTCCGCAACAACTCGCCACCAACTACCCGGCGCTCGTCATCGGCAGCCCTTTCAAATACGCCGTCGGCGAACTCGAATTGTGGTCGAAGACCGTCGATATCAGCGCGGGTCTGCCATCCACGCTCACCACCGATATAGTCCTCGCCGACCCGAACAAGGCGCCCTATGGCACCGCCGCCGCCCAGGTGCTGAGTTCGTCGCCCTGGTCCATCACCTGGCCCGCGAATCCCTATCCCCCGTCGGGTACCCCGCATGTCTTTACCCAGCCCAATATCAGTTCGACCTATTCGGCGATCAACGCCGGAACCTATGCCTATGGTTTCATTGCCCAGTCTTCGATTTGTAGGTTGGTGAGCAGCGTAAAGACATTCAATTCCGGCTACCACCACACCTATCCGTATAACGTGGCCCCGACCCACAACCGCATCGAGCAGTACGCGATCGAGGTCGTGAACACATCGCGCGCATCCGCCGAGGACGCGTTGCTGGCGGATTTCATCGACTTCCTGACGGTGAATACCACCGGCACGAACATCGTGCTGTCCTATTGCTATTCGCTGACCTGAGAAAAGACGTTGCCGCCGGGAAACCCGGCGGCAATGCCATGGCAGACCAGTACAAAACCCATATCGCGGCCTAGGGCCGCCTAATCTCATTGGCCTGGCCCATCGGGTCCAGGCAATTACAGGCAAGTATTCAAAAAAGAGGTATTACCATGTCACTTAAGAAAGTTTTAATTGGAATGTTGGGCGTGCCGTCCATGCTGTTGGTTACCGGGCCGGACGCTCATGCGGATATCTGGATCGGTGTCGATAATAGCTTCGGGAATGCCATGGTGGATTTGAGTACGTACTTCCAGTTGAACTACCCAAATTATCTGGATAAAGTACACGTAAAGATTGCCGGTTCCCCAACCTTCCGGGATGAAATATTGAACTCCGGGGCTAACGCATCGATCGACCTTTTTGTATCCCCGAGTTCGGACCCTTCCGACCTATATAACAAATATCAGTTCGACCAGACCAGCCTGCCGGTGAGTCCGCCCTTCCCAATCGCCACGGATTCCGTAGTGCTTTTTTCCGGAGGGTTTCTTGCTTCTGTGAAGGGGGCTATCGATGTCGGCACAGGTTTCCCCATGGACCAGGATTTCTTGATGGCCGATCCGGTCAAGGACCCCTATGGCGCGGTGAGCGCCCAACTGCTTTCGAAGGTAGTGCCTTTAAAGTCCAGGGCGACGATGCTCAGCCATGTCAAAACTGTGGATGAGATCGGGCAAGCCTACGCGGGTGTTGCATTTCTCCCGGACTTCCCGACCGTTGGATTCGTCGCGAAATCCGCCGTGTGCAGCGCCGGCTTTGGCTGGGAGCCCGGCTCATATCACTATGAATTCCCCGCCGACTTGCGGTTTAACCAAATTAAAATCACTGGCGTGGCGGTCAATAAAAACCGTTCCAAGGAAGACACGGCCCAGTTGAATGCCTTTATACAGTTCATCAAGGGTAAAGACTCCCATACCAAGGATAGGGAATTGGCCTTGAAGGGTTATTGCTATATGCCCAGCGGTTCCGGCACGTCCGGCACCGCCGACGCCGCTCTGTAACGGGCTTTGCCACCGTTCCCACGGGACGCGGGAACGGCGGCGCTCCCGCCGCCGGGCGGGACCGGCCCCCGCTGGCCGGTCACGGTTCCGCCACGGCCAGCACGACATCCTCCTCCTCGAAAACCGCCAGGGCGGAATCGCCCTCGCTCAGGTCCATCCGCGCCAAGCCCGCCTCGGTCACGATGGCCGCGAGCGAATCACCCCCAGGCAGGCGGATCACCACCTTGGTATTCACGCTGTCCGTCTGGATGCGCTCGACCTCGCCGCGCAATTGGTTGTGGGCGGACAGCCGGTAGCCGCCGTCCGCCTTAACCACCATCACGGCATGGGCTTTGACCAGGGCCATCGCCTCCTTGCCGGTTTCCAAGCCCAGGCCGTCGGCGGACCGGGTCGTGAGCGCCGCCACCAGGCGTTCGCCGCCCTTGGTCGCCAGGATCACCTTGGCCTCCCCCGCGTCGCGCTCGACCGCGAGGATCCGCCCGGAAAGCTGGTTGCGGGCGCTGGCCTGGACCGACAGGCGCTGGAAAAATTCCCGGAACTCCCCGTCCGCCAACAAGGCCGCGTTGAGCTCTTGCAAAAACCGCCGGTGTTCCCCCTTGATTTTCAGGAACAGCGCCAAGAGCTTCTGGCCGGTGGGGGTCAGATAGGCACCGCCACCCTGGCGGCCCCCGATCTCGGTCGCGACCAAGGCCCGGGGCGACAGGTTGTTGGCCCGGTCCAACATATCCCAGGCGCTTTTGTAGCTGATGCCGATCTTGCGGGCCGCCTGCGAGATGGAACCGGTCGCCACCACCGCCGCCAGGAAGTCGAAGAAGAGTTCGGTCAGGCCGCCGATCAGGCGTAATTCGGCGGCGACCGGCCCGCCGGACCGGTCCGCGTTGGATGCTTTCGGTTTTCTACCCACTCATTGCCCCTATGCCCTGGTTGATGACAGGGGCGCCTGGGGAATCGAGGATACCCGGCAACCCCGAGGCGACAGGGTATGCCATCTATGGGGTACGGGTAAATCGGGCGCGGCGTGGCGGGATGGCCAGCCGGAAAAGGGGATGCGTCGTCTTCAACCGTCGCCGGGCGGGTATCCCGATACCGGGCGGATAGCCCGCCTATTATTTGCCGACCATCGCCGGATAATTATCAGGGGTTGCCCAGGCAATCCCCGGTTATCCCGGCCACGGCGCGGACAATCCCTCCGGTATGGGCGTGAATTGGCCACTGCGTTTTTACTCTGGAATACCCGTTGTAACCCATGGGCCTCTCCGGTTAATAATCCGCCATGGCTGGGTGCGGGTGCGTGGATTTGGTGGTTGGCCAGATGTTTTTCAGGCGCGATGGACTCAAACGCTTTGAGTCATGATTGATATAAAAATCAATAGCTTGATTGGTCGTAAACCAGAATCAACTAACCTTGATGGCGGTCGGTTTAAGTCAATTTAAATACTTTTAAAACCCAAATCTTCCCGCCGCTATGTATGTATCTTGGATGCGATCCCCCCAACCGCCATGCCCAGGACGATCTGGATGATTACCCGAAAACAACGGTTGATCTTTATTTTTCCATAGGTCTATCATTTTAGCTTGATGTCGGCTCCGGGTTCTTCCGGTGGAGGCCAGGAAAACTGTCCGTCCCGACCCTGCCGAAAGTGGCTGCGGTCCCACCGCGCCATGCCTTGGTGAATAACAACGACAAAAGGTACCTACTATGACCCACTCGACAGCCGAGCTAGAAGAGCTCCTCATGCAGCGGTCGCTCACCGACCCGCAGCTGCAAGCGGCGGCGGCGGCGGCGGCGGATTTCCGCATCCTGCCCAACGCCACGGTCATCAAGATCGGCGGACAGAGCATCATCGACCGCGGTCGCGCCGCCGTCTATCCGCTGGTGGACGAGATCGTCGCCGCCCGCAAGGAACATCAACTCCTCATCGGCACCGGCGCGGGCACCCGGGCGCGGCACCTCTATTCCATCGCGGCGGGGCTGAACCTGCCGGCCGGTGTGTTATCGCAACTCGGCGACTCGGTCGCCGACCAGAACGCCGCGATGTTGGGCCAGCTCCTCGCCCAGTACGGTATTTCGGCGGTCAGCGGCGCGGCGTTGTCGGCGGTGCCGCTCTACCTCGCCGAGGTGAACGCCGTCATCTTCAGCGGGATGCCACCCTACAACCTGTGGATGCGCCCCGCCGCCGAGGGCGTCATCCCGCCCTACCGCACCGACGCGGGCTGTTTCCTCCTGGCCGAGCAGTTTGGTTGCAAGGCGATGATCTATGTGAAGGACGAGGACGGACTCTATACCGCGAACCCGAAGACCTCGAAGGACGCCAGCTTCATCCCCAGGATTTCGGTGGACGAGATGCTGGCGAAGGGCTTGCACGACTCGATCCTCGAATTCCCGATGCTCGACCTGCTCAAGTCGGCCCACCACGTCCGCCAAGTGCAGGTGGTGAACGGCCTCGTTCCGGGCAACCTGACCCGCGCCCTCGCCGGCGAACACGTCGGCACCATCATCACCGCCCGCTGAGGAACCCCGCCATGGCCGATTCCACCAATACCATCAAGCACGTCGCCTCGCCGCTGGCGCGCCAAACCCTCCTCGACAGCGAACTCACCCGCCCGGTCGCGGGCCGCAGGCCGATCCGGCTCCTACCCTGGCTGCAAGTCGTCAAGATCGGCGGGCGTTCCATCATGGACCGCGGGGCCGAGGCCATCCTGCCGCTCGTGGACGAACTGCGTAGGCTCCTGCCCGAGCACCGCCTGCTGCTCCTGACCGGGGCCGGCATCCGCGCCCGCCACCTCTACGGCGTCGGTCTCGACCTGGGCCTGCCGGTCGGGTCGCTGGCCCCGCTGGCCGCTAGCGAGGCCGGCCAGAACGGCCATATCCTGGCTTCGTTGCTGGCCCCGGAGGGTGTCTCCTACGTCGAGCATTCGACCATCGCCAATCAGCTCGCGATCCACCTCTCCGCCGCCCGCGCCGTGGTGGGGAGCGCCTTCCCGCCCTACCACCACCACGAGTTCCCCGGTTCGCGCATCCCCATCCACCGGGCCGATACCGGCGCGTTCCTGCTCGCCGACGCCCTGGGCGCCGCGGGCCTCACCCTCGTGGAGGACGTGGACGGGGTGTACACCGCCGATCCCAGGGCTGCCGGCGGGGAGCGGGGGGAACTCATCCGGGAAATCGACGCCGCCGAGCTCGCCCAGCGCCCAGGCACGCTGCCGCTCGACCCGGCCCTGCTCGAAGTCATGGCGACCGCCCGCCACTTGGAGCATGTGCAGATCGTGAACGGATTGGTGCCGGGACGGCTCACCGCCGCACTGCGCGGCGAACATGTCGGAACCCTCATCCACACCGGCGTGCGTCCCGCCTGAGCGGGTTTGGCGGGAAGCGATCTTTCAGGGCTTGACCGGATGCGCCAGGAGCGGGCCTTTACGTCCGGGAAAGGCGAACAGACCGGCCTTGAAGCTTTCCGCCATGTGTTCGGCGCGGGCGATGACCCGTTCCGCCGCCGCCGGGGGCAGGGTTTCCCCGGCGGCTTGCCGGAACAGCGCCAGCCAGCGCTCGAAATGGGCGGGTTGCAGCGGCAGGTGGGTATGAGCCTGATAGGGGCTGCCTTGGTAGCGCCGTGTTCCCAGCAGGACGTGGGACCAGAAATCCGCGACGGTGCGTAGATGCCCATCCCAATCGCCGATGGCGGCTTCGAACAAGGGGCCGAGTTCGCCGTCGGCGCGGGCGGAGTGGTAGAAGCGCCGTACTAATTCGGCGATTTGCGGTTCGGTGGCGTCCGGGACGGGTGCGTTCATGAGGATTCCTCGAAGGGGGAACGGGGCGTGGCTAATGCCGGGCGGGGTCGGACGGGACCGGCCCATTCACCCAGGCCGCTTCCCCGGCGGGATCGGACTTGGCCCAACCGGGCCGGGACGGTTCCGCCGCACCGCACAGGTAGGCGAAGGACTGGGTCTTGGCGAGACAATACACCACCTCGCCTTCCCGGAGGTCCAGCTCCCGGCAGGCGCGGGCCGTGATCGCGGCCAGCAAGGTGGTCCCGCAATCCACCTGCACCAGGACGTTCCCGCCGTTGGGGATCAAGGCGCAGATGCGTCCCTTCAACTGGTTCTGGATCGAAATGCCCGCGAGATAGTGCCGGGACAGCGCGATATCGCCGGAGCGGACCATCACATGGACCTGGCGGCCCGGTTCCAGGTCGGGCCGCAGCGGCAGGGTCAATTCGATGCCGAAGCTGGTGGCCAGGGTACAGCCGTCCTCTGCCTGGTGCCCGGCGACGGTGACCGGGAGGACGTTCTCGGCCTGCCCCAGCCCCAGCGCCTGGGTCGAACCGGCGTCGCGGAACAGTTGCCGCAAGGTGCCGCTGCCCAAAACCTTGCCGTTGTCCAGCACGATCAAACGGTCGGTCAAGCCGAGGATTTCCCCCAGCGAATGGCTGGCGTAGAGCGTGGGGATGCCGAGTTCGACCTGTACCCGCCGCAACAGGGGTTGGAGCTGGGCGCGGAAGCCCTGGCCCAGGGGCGCGAAGGGTTCGTCCAGGACCAGGAGCCGGGGCGATTTCAAAAGCGCCCGCGCCAAGGCGAGGCGCTGGGCCTCCCCGACCGACAACTCGTCCGTATGCCGGTCCAGCAAACGGCCCAGGTCCATCAGCTCGATCAACTGGCCCAGCCTGAGGATGCGCCGGGGCACCGGGACGCGGTCGTACAGGGCGTGCAGGCCGTTCCGAACCTTTTCCCCCGCCTCGGCGCGGTCGTTCTGCAACACGGCCCCCACGGGCCGTTGTTCCCTGGGCACCAGGATGCCCTTGCGGCTGTCGAACAGGATTTTCCCGTCCAAAACGATGCGGCCCTTCTGCGGCTGCAAGGTGCCGGCGATCAGGCCCAGCACGGTGCTTTTGCCCGCCCCGGACACCCCGAATACGCCGGTGCTGTCCTCCCGCATGGAGAGCTCGGTCGCCAGCGTGAATTTCCCCCGGCGCATGGTCACGTTCATTTCCAGCATGGATCGCGGCCCCTCCGCTATGGATTTTGATACATAACGGATGATGCAGGAATCGGACCATGCGCCACGAAAGGGACCGGCGTTCCGCCGTGGGCCTTCCCGCCCATGCAAACCAAGGACTTGGCCGCGCCGGGGGCGCACGGACCGAACCCACCGCTTGTCGCGATCCCGACAAGGACGGACCGGTCCGCCATCAAACCCCGCCTGGGCGGCCATCCAGGCCCAGCACGACCGACTCGGGATCGAACAGCGCCGTGACGGCATCTCCCGCCGCCAATTCCATGAGTTCCAGGCTCTCGTGGGTCATGACGCTGGCGATGACATCCCCGCCTGGAAGCTGGACCACGACCTCGGTATTGACCGCGCCCTTCCGGACGCGCTCCACGGTGCCGGCCAACTGGTTCTCCGCCGACAGGCGGTAGCCGCCGAATCCCTTCAACAGCACGACCTGGGGAGCCTTGATCAAGGCCACCACCTCCAGGCCTGGCCGTAGCTTCATGGTCCCGGCGGACAATCCGGTCACCCAGGCCACGAGGTTGTGCCCGCCCTTGATCCGCAGTTCGACCTCGGTCCCGGCGTCGCCGGGGCGCACCCGCTCGACCCGCCCGAACAACTGGTTGCAGGCGCTGATCCGCATTTCCAGGCGCCGGAAGAAAACGCGGAGTCCGGGATCGCCGAGCAACCTGGCGTTCATGTCCCGGAGGAATTGGCGGTGCCGCTCCCGCGCCTGGTTGAACAGGCCGAGCAATTCCCGGCCCGGCGCGGTCAATTGGGCACCGCCGCCGCGCCGCCCACCGACCTCGGTGTTGACCAGGACTTGCGGCGACAGGTTGTTGGCGCGTTCCAGCATTTCCCAGGCACCCTTGTAGCTCATGTCGATCTCGCGGGCAGCCCCGGAAATCGACCCGGTGGCCTCGATGGCCCCCAGGAGGTCGAACAGGCGTTCCGTCAATCCCCCGGCCAGCCTGAGTTCGGAATTCACGATCCTGGGGGAATGGGGTTCACGGGATGGGGGCATCGTTGGGGGGTGTGTCATCGATCATGGATGGACAGGGAAGGTCCGCGCCGACGGGCGGATGCCCGCTCCCGGCGCTTGCCGATCGTCCGGCCCCTGGTTTCCCAGGTCGGCGTTATGCGGATAGGGCGGCGCGATAACCCCGGCAATACCTGCGGTCAATGGAACTGGCCGGGAGACCTGGGTTCCCCCATGAGGGCGTCGATCTCCTCCATGGGCAGGCATTCCCCGTTGCATTCGGCCTGGAGCCAGCGCTCGCCGAATTTGAAGCGGCGGGTCCAGTAACCGTGGTTTTCGCGGAGGTTGGCCAGCCTTTGTCCGGGGTCGGAACCCAACGCTCCATGTCCTTCCAGGAAGGCGTTGGTGATTTGGATCAGCTGATGGGCCGAGTAGCGCAGCATGAACAGGCTCATCGGTTCGTGGGGCCAGCCCTCGCGGTCGTGGTATTCCTCCCAGCAATCGGTTTCCGCTTGAACCTTGGGCTTGCTTGTATCCGTCATCGTATGGTCTCTTGGATTGGAAAAGGAGGACGCCAGGGCGGCCATTCAACGCACCGAACCCGCCCCATGACCTGGGCGCGGGCACATCGATCCGTATCTGGAATGGATCGTTACCACAGCGCAACCCCTGGCGGTGAAAGCCCATCGCGGGCAGCGCTATAATCATTGCTATATAGCGTATCCGACATTATCACGCCCGGTTCATGGCTGTACAGGCCCGAGCGGGGCCGGATTGGAATCCAGGCGGGAAATGCTGAGTGCGATGTCTATGCGGGGCGGCGAGTTCGACGGCCACTCTCATGCCATGGATGTAATTTATCAGTAGTTTAAAACTTTTTTGGTTCAAATTTAAATTTGTAATTAAGATAAAAAATATAATCTTGTGCTATAAATATAAAAAACCCCTGGGAAAGCGATTATTGCTTTATAAAAGCCTAATTTAGCCCCGCCCTCAGCCCTATACCCCAGTCCTTTCAAAGTGTAAAAATAGCCCTTCTAAATCAATGGGTTGAAAAGGCCGTTTTTCTGTGTCGAAGCGTAGGACGCCACCAACGGCGACATGGGCCACAGCAAAATCAGGGGCTTACATAACCCGATTTCGCCAACCGGGTAAACCACTTTGAAAGGGCTGCCCTATACCCCTGTTGGCGAACGGAGGGTGCCACGGGTTGCGCCAGGGCCGGGCCTGAAAGCCGTCGACAACGGTGCCGTCACGGCATGGCCGCGCACCGACGATGTCCGGGATCACTGCGGTGATATTGGCCGGGAAGCATGCTTCCCCGCACTCCGTGCGGCCATGCCGCGCGGAGTGCGCACTAATCGCAAGCGTAGGCCATATGGAACAGCCACTCGTCCCCGTCGTAGGCGTCGCCCAAGGGATCGTCGGGAATGCGTGGGGAACCGGGCTAGTATCCCGTTCCCAACCCCCTCGCAGACGGTCGGAAGGCGTTCCAGCCATCCGATCCGGCGCGGGTAGTTCCGCCGATGTCTTAGGCCATACCGTGGTCATTGGTGTTCATCGCTTCTCCTCCACATGGGGTTTGCCGTGGGTTGGCGATCAAAATAGGTAGACACAGGGCAATCGCATCAAGCAAGTGTTTGAATTCCGAGGATATGTTGGCGGTACTCGTCGTTCCATCCGGCCAGCAACCGCCGGTTCTTGATGCCGGCCTTGGTGGTTTTGTCCTGGCGGAGCAGGTTGAGGGCGATGCGGCGCAGGATGGAGAAGTTCTCCGCCGAGTTGCCCTCGCGCATCCGGGCCTGGTCCTCGCCGAAGGCAATATCCAAAGACCAGTGCAGGCCATTCTCCACGCCCCAGTGTCCCCGCACGATTTCGCCCATACGGGCGGCGTCCACGCTCAGCGAACTGATGTAATACCTCCGCTCGCGGCTGGTGGTCCCGCCCACCTCGCGGATGGCCTCGACCATGGCGAGCGTCCTGACCCCCGGCCAGTCGGCGCGGTCCACCCGTCCGTCCACATCCTCTGCGACCACGCAGCGGCGGGTTTCGATCCGGCCATGGTCCTTCTCCACCCATTCGGCGTGGGTGTGGGGCCTGCCTTCCCAACCGTCGCGCCCGCCCTCGTCGAAGAAGCCGTCCAGGGCCGCCGCGAGGCCGGGCTGGTTGTTCTTCACGCTCAGCACGTAGTCGGCCTCCTGCCCCACGATCTTCGCGGCGATGGCCTTCTGGCAGCCCATGGCGTCGAGGGTCACGACGCAGCCCCTGAGCAGCAGGGCGTCCAGCAACTCCGGGATGGCCGTGATCTCGTTCGACTTCTCCGCCGTCCTCACCTGCCCCAACGCCAGCCCAAGCCCATGGGCATACGCCGACACCAAGTGCAGCGCCTTCCCGCCCGCCGACTTCGACCGCTTGGCCGTCTTGCCGTCGATGGCCACTTGCAGCCCCGCCAGCGCCCCGCACACCCCGCCCATCCAGGCGATGAACCGCTCCTCGAATCCCGCCGCGTCCAGCAGCGCGAACACCCGTCCGAACGTGTCGTGCGAGGCCACCCCGTTCTCGAACGGCAGGAACCGCCGCAGCCACGGCAGCTTGGCCCGGCCCCACAACGCCACCGCCGCCCAGCCGTCCGCTCCGCTCAATACCGCGCAGACCGCCACCAGCAGCAACTCCTTCAAATCATGTCGGGATTGGCGGGTGCGCGGGTCTTCCAGGTCGGCGAAATGCTCCAGCAGCGGCTTCTTCTCGGCGGTTTCCATCGGGGCTCCTTGTCCAAGGCAAAGACCCGCCATCAACCACTTATGGCCCTATGCTGTCAAGCTTTCCTTCGTGCGATTGCCCTGTAGGTAGACACCCCTGAACCCCTCCTGAACCCGGCCCATGCGGGCAAGGGATCGGGGAATACCGCCGACTCGGGAGCCATCCAGGCGGGCGATGCGTGATACCGAACGGTATCTTCTTGCCGGATTCACCGGAACGCCCTAGTGCAGCATCACGCCTAGGTTGCCGGGTCTAAGGCTTGAAGGTTTGGCGGGCATTGCCAAACCGAGGGACCGGAGGTGTGAGATGGCGAAGCGATACCGGGTGACGCTCACCGCCGAGGAGCGGGGCGATTTGAAGGGGTTGATCGGGAGTGGCAAAGGCGCGGCGCGGAAGCTGGCCCATGCCCGCATCCTGTTGCAGGCCGACGAGGCCGAGGGCGGTCCGGGCCGCACCGACGCCGGGATAGCGGAGGCGTTGAACGTGGACGTCCGCACGGTGGAGCGGGTACGGCAACGTTTCGTGGAGCAGGGCATTGAAGCCGCCTTGGTGCCCAAACCGACCGACCGGGTGTACGCCCGCCTGCTGGACGGGGAGCAGGAGGCGCGGCTGATCGCGCTGGCCTGTTCCGAGCCGCCCGGGGGCAAGCCGCGCTGGACGCTGCGGTTGCTGGCGGACCGGATGGTCGAACTGGACTACGCCGAAACCGTGTCCTACGAAACCGTGCGGCGCACGCTCAAAAAAACGAGCTCAAGCCCCACCTCCGCAAGATGTGGGTCATCCCGCCCAAGGCCTCGGCCGAGTTCGTAGCCGACATGGAGGACGTGCTGGAGGTCTACCGGCGGCCCTACGACCCCAGGCTGCCGGTGGTCTGCTTGGACGAGTCCTTCGTCCAGTTGGTGGGCGAGGTGCGCGAACCCCTGCCGATGGGGCCCGGCCAGCCGGAGCGCTACGACAGCGAGTACGTCCGCAACGGGGTGGGCAGCCTGTTCATGGCCTTCGAGCCCCTGGCGGGATGGCGCGAGGCCCGGGTCACCGAGGGCCGGACCCGCAAGGACTTCGCCGGAATCGTCCGGGACCTGGTCGATGGACGCTACCGGGACGCGGACAAGGTCGTGGTGGTCATGGACCAGTTGAACACGCACTCGGCGGCCAGCCTGTACGAGGCCTTCCCGCCGGAGGAAGCCCGGCGGATCGCCGAGCGCTTGGAGATCCACCACACGCCCAAGCACGGCAGTTGGCTGGACATGGCCGAGATCGAACTGAGCGCCCTGGCCCGCGACCTGCCCGAGCGCGTCGGCCAACGGGACGACCTGGTCCGCCACGTCGCCGCCTGGACAGAGCGCCGCAACCAAACCCAGGTCAAGGCCAATTGGCAATTCACCACCGCCGACGCCCGCATCAAGCTCCGCAAGCTCTACCCCACATTCGACGGGTGACAGAGCACTAGTCCTGGCCGAGGAAGGCCATATGGAGCGGCGATTCGCCGCCTTCGTCGTCTTCCTGCGGCTCAAGCCAACGTTGATAGCCGAATAGCGGACGGCTTCCCGCCGTGGACGGTTCCGGCGGGTGGATATCTTCCGGGGTTTTTCCGGCGCGGGGATGGCCGGTATGGATCGGCTTGGGGGAGGTGTGCATGGGGTCGCTCCTTGGCAACGGGGTTGATCGGACTCGGCGGTGAATATAGGGTGCCGAATCTGAATCCCGGCTTAAGGGCGCGGGGCGATGCGACCTAGCCGATGGTGATGGTCAAGGGTTCCAATCCCGCCACCGTGGCTTCGAGGACGTCGCCCTTGTTGACGGCGCAGACCTCGACCGGCGTGCCGGTATAGATCAAGTCCCCCGGACACAGCCGCACCAGGGCCGAGAGCCGGCTGACGATCTCGGGCACCTTCCAGATCATGTCGCCAAGATCGGCGGCCTGCCGGATTTCGCCGTTCACCTTGAGCTCGATCCTGCCCTTGGAGATCGCCCCGGAATAAAACTCCGGCGTGATGGCCGAACAGGGGGCCGAGTGGTCGAAGCCCTTCGCCAGGTCCCAAGGCAAACCCCGGGCCTGGGCCGCCCGCTGCATGTCGTACAAGGTCATATCGAGGCCGACGGCATAGCCGAACACATAATCGTACTCGACCTTGTCCGCCGGGATGTTCATGCCGCCCTTGGACAAGGCCACCACCAGTTCCACCTCCGGGCGCAGTTCGGCGGTGCCGGGCGGGTAGGGTAGCGTCCCGCCATTCTGGAGGAGGGCTTCCACCGGCTTGGTGAAGAAGAACGGCGTGCCGGGCTCGCCGGACACGGCCGGGTCGGGATAGTTGCCGCCCAGGCAGAAGATGCGCCGCACCGGGAAGGGATGGCTGGACATGGCCGGCAGGCTGACCACCGGCGCGGTGGGGAAAGCGTATTTTTGCATGGTTGATCCGTGGGTTGCGGGGGGACCGATGAAAAAGGCCGCGGGCGCGGCCTTTTGGCGTGTCGGGTGAGGACGGCGGAACGGCGCGGGTTCAGTCGCGGGCCACCAGCGCGGCCCGTTGGGCGTTGCGGATGCGCTCGGCGATGGCCTGGGGATTGGGGTCCACGACGGTTTTGCCCTGGGTCAGCGCGGTTTGCACGCTGGCGGCCTCGTCCGCCGATAGCGCCAAGCGACCGGCCATATGGGTGGCTTCGGGCACGGCGGTGATGATGGCGCGGACATTGGGGTGTTCCAGCACGGGAACCAGCCGGTCGGCTTCCGGCTTGCCGTCGAGGCACACGTAGGTACCAATGACCTCGACCTTGCGGCCATCCGCGGTGGTTTTGATGAAGGTGCTCATGGCGTATCGACCTCGATAGGAGAAATGGGGGGAACCGCGCTAAACCTTGAGCTTGGCGCGTTCGGCCTTGGAATAGTTGCTGAAATGGCCTTCCTTCGCCGCCTGGCCGCGGGCCTTGGCGATGATGCCGGGAATCTTGCCCTGGGGCGCGGTGAGGGACAGTAGTTTTTCCAGGTTCTGGCCGCCGCAATGGGGACAGGTGGGCACGCTGGAAGCGCTGACCAGGAGTTCGAATTGCTTATCGCATTGTGGGCAGTGGTAATCGTAGATCGGCATAAGGTTTTCCGTATTCGTGGGATTACGTCGATATTGGGAACGTGGGACGGGACGTCCCGCCGTGCCCGGTTCCAGGCTGGCCGGTGTGCGAAAACCTCGGAATGCGCCTTAGGCGGCGGGCGCGGCGTTGGCCGCTTCCCGTTGCCATTCGGGCGGGGTGTAGACCTTCATGCTGATGGCGTGCAGGGCGCCGGTGCCCAGGGGTTCCCGCACGGTTTCCAACACCCTTTGCTGGCGTTTGACCGGGCTCAAGCCCTCGAAGGCTTGGGAAACCACCACCACCGAGAAATTGCAGCCCTCGCCCTCGACCAGGGTTTCGCAGCCGGGCAGGCCGGTTTCGATCAGCGCACGGACTTCGGCGATTTCCATGGCCTTAACCCGCCGCCGCTTCCGCCGCCTGCTTGGCGGCCACGGCCTTTTCCATCATCGGTTTCAATTCGCCTTTCTGGGCGACATCGGCCACGATGTCGCTGCCGCCGACCAATTCGCCGCCGACGAACAACTGCGGGAAGGTCGGCCATTCCGAGATGCTGGGCAGCTTCTCGCGGATCGACGGGGCTTGCAGGATGTTGACATAGGCGAAGGGGATGCCGGTGGTTTGCAGCGCGGCCACGGCCTTGGCCGAGAAACCGCATTGCGGCATTTCCGGCACGCCTTTCATGTAGAGGATGACCGGATGCTCGGCGATCTGCTTGCGGATGATGTCTTCGATGTCGCTCATGGTTGGATACTCAGTCGGGGGTGAAGGTGGAACCCGTGGCCCGGAGGGAGCCGCGCGGAATCCTGGAGGATTTCCGGAGAACCCGGTCGCCGGGTTCCGCCGCGCTCCATCCGGGCCACCCAAGGGCCGGTTTAGACGAAGCTCAGCAGTTCCACGGTGATATCCTCGGTGCCCAGCACCTTGCTCTGGCAGGCCAGGCGCGATTTGGAACCGACGCCGACGATGGTGTCGAGCTTGGAATGCTCCGGGGCGGCGGGCCGCGAAACGCCCTTCTTTCCGGCTTGCAGGAAGATGTGGCAGCTACCGCACTGGGCGTTGCCGCCGCATTTGTGCATCAGGTTTTCGCCCGCGGCCAGGATGGCTTCCAGGAGGGTCATGCCCTCGGTGACTTCGACGGTCTTGCCGGAGGGCTGGATGGTCAGCGTGGTCATTGTTGTACCTCTGTACTTTACTTTTGGTGGTTGTAAGCCCGCTCCCGCATGGAACACAGGCATGTAGGGCGGGTGGGCCGGTACCCCGGCGTAACCCGCCGACTCTTGCAAACGGCGGGTTACGCTGCGCCAACCCGCCCTATCCGGCTATATCCCCGCCGCCAGCGCCCCGATCACCGAGCCACCCACCGTGTCGGCGCGGTCCAATTCCCCGAGCTTGCCGAGAATGGCCTCGCAGCCCAGGCTATCGCCCTGGCGCAGGCGGATGAAGGCCAGCGCCTTGAGCGAGAATAGGTAGAAATGTTGCGGGCTGTCGTGGCGGCTCCAATCGGTGGTGTCCGGGGTCAAGGCCGGATAATCGTCGGGGAATCCGCCCAGGCGGGCGGCGGTCGCCAGGGCCGCGCGGACGGCGGCCTCGGCGGCGGCCAATTTCCCCTTGTAGAAATAAAACTTGTAGATCGAGAAATACACCGCCAAGGCTTCCGGGGCTTGGCTCCGCGCCTTCAACAGCAAGGCCTCGGCCTTGGCCGTGTCGTGATAGGAACCCATGGCCTCTTCCAGCAGGCCGCCGACCTCGGGCGGTACGACGCTGGCGTAGAAGGTGTCGCGGGGCTTGGCGGAACCGATTTCCCGGATGTCCATGGTCAGCCCCAAACCGCCGCCGGGGCCAACAAACGCTCGACCGGCGCGCCTTCCTTGAGATGGCCGCTGACGATCTCGGCCACGTCTTCCGGCTTGACCTTGGCGTACATCACGGCATCCGGGTAGACGATCACGGTCGGACCCTGGTCGCAGGCACCCAGGCAGCCGGTGCTAGTGAGGGCGAACTGGCCGTACAACTGGCCTTGCTCGAATTGCTGGGCGAAGGTCTGCAAAACCTGGGCGCAGCCGAGTTGGGCGCAAGAGCCGCGGGGATGGCCCGGCGGGCGGGCCTGGGCGCAGACGAAAACGTGTTTTTGTGGCTTTGGCATGGTGGTGAATCCTCTGGGGACGGTGTTTTGTTATTCGTGTTCCGGCGGCAAGTTGTCCAAAGTCTCACGCAAAGGCGCTAAGGCACAAAGATTTTTGTGTGCTTTTTCCTTGGCGTGGGCAATAGGGACATCGATTACCGCCATACCCTTAGCCGGCCTTTTTGCGGCTGGCCGAGAGGCTGGTTTTCATGCTGTCGAGGGAGATGTTCTTGTTGCCATCCTGCTCCTGAAACACCTTGAATACCTTCTCTTGGGCGGCGGTGGATTTGACGAAATCGTTCAGCGCCTGGATCAGATGGCCCTTGCAGGTTTCCATGGCGGTGGTTTCGTCCATATCGTCCGGGATGGGCGTGCGGCTCAGGTATTGCCCGAAGCGCCGCATGATGTGCAGCCGGTTGACGTGGACCACGCCGGGGTCGTATTCAACGCCGAAGAAATCCAGGAATTGCTCGGTATCGGAGAATCCGGCGATGCGTTCCAAGACAGGGTTCATAAATTGGCCTCCATCAGTGTGGTTCCGGTGATGCGCCGCCGGGCCAGGCTGCCGGACGACTGGGCTTCGCCCGTCGCCTCGCGGTAGAAACCCCGCAGTTCGGCGGCGCTGGGCGTGCGCTTGGTTTGGTTGGCGTGGATGCGGATGCGGCGTAGCAGCACGGCGGCGGTGGTTTCGCTGAGGGCGATGCCGAGTTCGCGGTAGCGCTGGATCACGGCGCGGGAACCCGAGTGCTTGCCCAGCACCATGCGGTGTTCGCGGCCCAGGGTCTTGGGATCGACGCCTTGATAATTCAGGGGGTTTTTCAGAAGGCCATCGACATGGATGCCGGCTTCGTGGGTGAACACGGCCTCGCCGACGATGCTTTTATTCGGCGCGACCGGACGGCCCGAAGCCTGGGCCACCAGGGCGGAAATGGCCCGGAACCGCCCGACATCGATGCCGGTCGGACGCTGGTAGAGCTGATGCAAAGCCATCACGGTTTCTTCCAGGGCGGCATTGCCGGCCCGTTCGCCCAGGCCGTTGACCGTGGTGTTGACGTGGCTGGCCCCGGCCTGGATCGCCACCAGGGTATTGGCGGTGGCGAGGCCGAAATCGTTGTGGGCGTGCATTTCGATTTCGAGATCGACCGCCGCGGCTAAGCGGCGGATACGCTCGAAAGTGGCGATGGGATCGAGGATGCCCAAGGTGTCGGCGAAGCGGAAACGGCGGGCACCGGCTTTTTGGGCGGTTTCCAGTACTTGCAGCAGGAATTCGGGATCGGCGCGGGAAGAATCCTCGCCGCCCACGCACACGTCCATATCGGTCTCGCGGGCGCGGCGGACACAGCGGTCCACCGTGGCCAGCGCCCAGGCGCGGTCGCGGTTGAGTTTATGGCGCAATTGGATGTCGGACACCGGGATCGAGAGATTGACCAGATGGGCACCGCAGCCGGTGGCGGCTTCCAGGTCTGCCTCGCACATTCGGCCCCAGACCATCAGCCGCGACGGCAGGCGCAGCCCGGCGATGGCGGCGATGATGTCCCGCTCTTCCGGCCCCATCGCGGGGATGCCGATTTCCATCTCCGGCACCCCGGCTTCGGCCAGGGCTTGGGCGATGGCGAGCTTTTCCTCCGGATTGAAGGCCACGCCCGCCGTTTGTTCGCCGTCGCGGAGGGTGGTGTCGTTGATGACGGGGTCGCGCGCCATGGCTAGCCCTTCCTCTCTTTCGCCAGATTACGGCTATAGCGGGGGATTTCGACGGTCAGGTCTTCGCCCTTGACGAAGGCTTGGCAGGACAGCCGCGATTGCGCTTCCAAGCCCCAAGCCTTATCCAGCATGTCTTCCTCGTCCTCGTTGGGCCGGTCCAGGGAGTGGTAGCCCTGGCGCACGATGACATGGCAGGTCGAGCAGGCGCAGGCGTGTTCGCAGGCGTGTTCGATTTCTATCTCGGCGGCCAGCAGGGCTTCGCAGAGGGTCTGGCCTTTGCGGGCTTTGACCACCGCACCTTCGGGGCAGAGTTCGGCATGAGGCAGGACGGTGATGTTCGGCATGTCAAACCCCAAGTTCTTCGAGCTTCTGGCCGGTGAGGGCGGTTTTGATGCTTTGGTCCATGCGCTTGGCGGCGAAGGGCAGGCTGGCATCGTTGAGGGCGTCGGCGGCTTGCTTGATCGCCGCCCAATCGGAACCTTCGGTGGTGACGCGCAGGGCTTGCATCCCCTCGGTCAAGACCGCCAGTTCTTCCGCCGTCAGCAGGCCGCTGTCTATGGTCAGCGCCGCCTCGGTGGCTTCCAGCAAGCGGGCGGCTTCGACCTTTTGCTCTTGCAAGCGCCGGGCTTCAATGTCGTCCTGGGCGTGCTGGTAGGAATCCTCGATCATGCGGGTGATGTCGCCATCTTGCAGGCCATAGGAGGGTTTTACCTCGATATGGGCCGCGACTCCGCTGATTTGCTCGGCGGCGGACACGCTCAAAAGCCCGTCGGCATCGACCTGGAACGTGACCCGGACCCGTGCCGCGCCCGCCACCATCGGCGGAATCCCGTGCAACTCGAACCGCGCCAGCGAACGGCATTCGCTCACCAGTTCGCGCTCGCCTTGGACCACATGGATGCTCATGGCGGTCTGGCCGTCTTTCCAGGTGGTGAATTCCTGGGCGCGGGCGATGGGCAGGGTGGCGTTGCGGGGGACGATCTTCTCGGCCAAACCACCCATGGTTTCGATGCCCAAGGATAACGGGATCACGTCGAGCAGCAGCCAATCATCGTCGCCGCGGTTGCCCGCCAGCGCGTTGGCTTGCAGGGCGGCACCGAGGGCGACCACCCGGTCGGGGTCGAGGTTGATCAGCGGCGTCTGCTGGAAGAAATCGGCCACGGCCTTGCGGATGCAAGGCATCCGGGTGGCACCGCCGACCAGGACCACACCCTTCACATCCTCGATGCCCAGGCCGGCATCGCGCAGGGCTTTCCGCACCGGGGACAGCGTGCGCTTGACCAGGCCTTCGGTGAGGCCTTCGAACAGTTCGCGGGTCAGCGGACGTTCCATGGCGGCCCCGTTGGACATCCGCGCCGTGACCTGGGTTTGGGTTTGGTCGGACAAGCGTTCCTTGGCGGCGCGGGCGGCGGTCAGCAAGCGGCGCACATCGCCGGTGGTGGGCGATAGTTCGTTGCCGGTCTCCTTCAGCAGCCAATCGCAGATGGCATGGTCGAAGTCGTCCCCGCCCAGCGCCGGGTCGCCATTGGTGGCCAACACTTCGAACACGCCGCGGGTCAGCTTCAAAATCGAAATATCGAAGGTGCCGCCGCCCAGGTCGTAAACCGCGTATACACCTTCCGCGCCTTGGTCCAGGCCATAGGCCACGGCGGCGGCGGTGGGTTCGTTGAGCAAACGGTAGACTTCCAGCCCCGCCAACTTGGCGGCGTCCTTGGTGGCTTGGCGCTGGGCGTCGTCGAAATAAGCCGGGACGGTGATAACCGCGCCCGCGAGTTCGCCGCCCAAATCCTGTTCCGCCCGGACCTTCAACGCCTTGAGGATTTCCGCCGACACCTGGACCGGGCTGACGATGCCGGCCTGGGTCTCGAACTGGGCCATGCCGGGGGCATCGACGAATTTGTAAGGGGTGCCGGTGCGTTCGGGCAGGTCTTGGCGGGCGCGGCCCATGTAGCGCTTGACCGAGACGAAGGTGTTGGCGGGATCGTCGCTCTGCCAGACGGTGGCGTCGTAGCCCACGTCGATCCGATGGTCGGCGTGGTAATGCACCACCGAGGGCAGTAACACCCGGCCTTGTTCGTCTTCCAGCACGACGGTCTGGCCGTCCTTGACGGTGGCGACCAGGGAATGGGTGGTTCCGAGGTCGATGCCCACCGCGAGCTTGCGCGGTGGGGCTTTCGGCTTGGCACCGGGTTCTAAGATTTGCAGCAGGGCCATCAGTCCTCCAATTCAGCTTGGGCCTGGCCTATGTCGCGGCCTAGCTTTTCCAGGAACGCCAATTGGCGCACTACGTCCGCCGCCGTGGGGTGGCTGCGTTCCACATCGATCAGGGTCGAGAGCGAGGTGAACAAGGTGTCCATCTCTTTCCGCAAACGCGCCGCCAGCCGGTCCAGCCCTTCCAGGCTCTTGAGGGCGCGGGCCTGTTGCAATTCCTCGCGCCATTCGATCTGTTCCAGCAGGAACTCGGTCGGCATCTGGGTATTGCTTTCCTCGGCGGTGTCCACCCCTTGCAGGCGCAGGAGATACCGCGCCCGGTCCAGCGGTTTCTTGAGGGTTTGGTAAGCCTCGTTGGCGAGGGTCGCCCATTGCAGGGACAGGCGTTTTTCGCTGTCGCTCAGGTGCGCGGCCTTGTCGGGATGCACCCGCGCTTGGATTTCCCGGTAATGACGGTCGAGCTGGTCGAGGTCCAACTGGAACGAAACGGGCAGTTGGAACAATTCGAAGTAATCGCGGGTTGCCGCCGGGGTCATCGTCGCACCTTGGTTTTCATGCGGTCTGCGCGGGGCGGGTCGGCGTCGGCCTCACCCGCCCTATGCGCGGAATCGGCGGGTCGCGCCCCGCCCTATGGTCTGCGGCCTAGAGCGTTTCCGGTTTGGGGTTACGCTCAGCCGTAGGGTGGGCATGTATGCCCACTACTCCTGGGCTATCCCGGTGGGCGCGGAATACACGCCCACCGCTATCAATCACGTGAAAATGCCCTAGCGCCGGGGAAAAGGGTTCAAACGGTGAAGCTTTCGCCGCAACCGCACTCGCCCTTGACGTTGGGGTTGTTGAACTTGAAACCTTCGTTCAAGCCTTCCCGCACATAGTCCAGTTCGGTGCCTTCCATATAGGCGAGGCTCTTGGGGTCCACCAGCAGGGTGACGCCGTGGCACTCGAAGGTCTGGTCCTCGGGGGCGGATTCGTCCACGAATTCCAGGGCGTAGGCGAGGCCGGAACACCCGGAGGTCTTCACGGCCACCCGCAACCCCAGCCCGGAACCCCGGGCGTCCAGGTGTTTTTTCACCTGGCGGGCGGCTTTTTCGGTCAAGGTGACAGCCATGGGATGCGCTCCGCTTATTGGGTCTTGGAGGAACAGGTCGTGCCCTCGGCCACCGAGAACGAACTACCGCAGCTACAGGAAGACGCCGCGTTGGGGTTCTTGATGACGAAGCGCGAGCCTTCCAGCCCTTCCTGATAGTCGATTTCCGCGCCCATCAGGTATTGCAGGCTGGCGGCATCGACCATGAGGGTGACACCGTCGGTCTGGACCGTGGTGTCGTCCTCGTTGATGGCTTCCTCGAAGGAAAAGCCGTATTGGAAGCCGGAACAGCCACCGCCCGAGACATAGACCCGCAGCTTGAGATCGGGATTGCCTTCATCGGCGATGAGTTCGGCCACCTTGTTGGCGGCGTTGGCGGTGAAGATCAGCGCGGCGGGCGGCGGCGTCGGGTCTTGGAAATCGGCCAGGGCGTTGATGGCGGTCATGGTGACGGCTCCTAGGATTTGGGAATTAAGCGGCGGTCTTGCAGATGTCGTAGCCCGAGTCGTTGGTGTTGCTCTTGGCGCGGTAGTCGTTGACGGCGGCCTTGATGGCGTCTTCCGCCAACACCGAGCAATGGATTTTCACCGGCGGCAGGGCCAGGGCTTCGGCGATTTGGGAGTTTTTGATGCTGAGGGCCTCGTCGATGCTCTTACCCTTCACCCATTCGGTGACCAGGGAACTGGAGGCGATGGCCGAGCCGCAGCCATAGGTCTTGAACTTGGCGTCCTCGATGATGCCGGCGTCGTTGACCTTGATTTGCAGCTTCATCACATCGCCGCACGCGGGCGCGCCGACGACGCCTGTGCCCACGTCCGAGTCCTGGGTGTCGAGGGTGCCGACGTTGCGGGGATTTTCGTAATGGTCGATGACCTTTTCGTTGTACGCCATGATGGTTCTCCGGGATGGGGGGGTGTAAAGGGGGCCGCTTAGTGCGCCGCGGCCCATTGGACCGAGTTGATGTCGATACCGTCCTTGTACATCTCCCACAGGGGCGAGAGGTCGCGCAGACGCTCGACGGCTTTATGGATCAAGGAAATCGCGTAATCCACGTCCGCTTCGGTGGTGTAGCGGCCGAGGGTGAAGCGTATGGAGCTATGGGCCAGTTCGTCGGTGCGGCCCAGCGCCCTCAGTACATAGGAAGGTTCCAGGCTGGCCGAGGTGCAGGCCGAACCGCTGGACACGGCCAGGTCCTTCAGGGCCATCATCAGGGATTCGCCTTCCACATAGTTGAAGCTGACATTGAGGTTGTGTACGACGCGCTGTTCCAGGTCGCCGTTGATATAAACCTCTTCCATGCCCTGCACGGCGGACAGGAGCTTGTCGCGCAGGAAGCGGATGCGCTCGTTCTCGGCGGCCATTTCCAGGCGGGCCAAGCGGAAGGCTTCGCCCATGCCGACGATCTGATGCGGGGCCAGGGTGCCGGAACGCATCCCGCGCTCATGGCCACCGCCGTGCATCATGGCTTTCAAGCGGATGCGGGGCTGGCGGCGCACATAGAGGGCGCCGATGCCCTTGGGGCCGTAGGTCTTGTGGGCCGAGAACGACATCAGGTCCACCGGAAGCTTCTTCAGGTCGATTTCGACCTTGCCGGTGGATTGCGCCGCATCGACATGGAACACGATGCCGTTGGCGCGGCAGATTTCGCCGATGGCGGCGATGTCCTGGATCACGCCGATCTCGTTGTTGACGTGCATCACCGAGACCAGGATGGTGTCGAGCCGGATCGCGGCTTTGAAGGCGTCGAGGTCGATCAGGCCGTTGGGCAAGGGATCGAGATAAGTCACCTCGAAACCTTGGGCTTCCAGTTCGCGCATGGTATCCAACACCGCCTTGTGTTCGGTATTGACGGTGATGAGGTGTTTGCCTTTGGTTTCGTAGAACTGGGCCGCGCCCTTGATGGCGAGGTTGTCGGATTCGGTCGCGCCCGAGGTCCAGACGATTTCCTTGGGATCGCAATTCACCAGTTTGGCGATTTCCTCGCGGGCTTCCTCCACCGCTTTCTCGGCGGTCCAGCCGAAGCTATGGGAACGGCTGGCGGGATTGCCGAAGGCTTCGGTCAGATAAGGGATCATCTTGTCGGCGACACGCGGATCGACCGGGGTCGTTGCCGAGTAATCGAGATAAATCGGTAATTTCATGGGCTACTCCGGGATCGGTGGGCACAAGCGCCGGGCCATTTTTCTCGAACGGCCAGACTGGCTGGACTGACTTACCCGAAGCAATGGCTGTGCCATGCTTATATTTTATGTAAGCTTTTGATATTAAAGCATATTTTTAGATGTCGCGGGGGTGTGGGATTTGTCGGGTTCCCCACAATGGTGTGTGTGAATGTTGTTTATAGGGTCCGATGCCCACGTGCCGCCGGTCCGCTCCGGGGATGTCGGCGTCCGGGCGGCCCGGCACCGCCCAGGCCGCGGTTTCCCTTGCCGGATACAACCCTGGATTTTCCATCCGGCTACCAGATATGGGGTTTATATTGTGTGATCTATTTCAAATTTTTGTGCCTGGAGGCTGGTAGGAAGCGGGGTAATCGGGCGTTTATAGCATTGATATACGGTGTTTATCGTCAAATTGTATTTGCCGCAGTGCGCGTAGATTGCTATTCTGTATCGCGTTTTGACATAACGTATTTTTAAAGGCCGTGTAAGCGGTTTTATTTTGTCAAAAACCATATTTAAAATAGTCGAAATAGTTGTTTTTTAATACCACCTTATATTGGCGAACAGCCTCTCTTCTTTGGAGGATTGAAGATGAACAATGTAGACATGAAATCGCCCATCAAAACGAACAAGACCCTTCAAACAACCGGCGCTGTTTGTTCCATTTTGCTGGTGATGGCCACAGGTATGGGGACGGCGCGGGCCGGCCTGATTTTCACCTTCGAGGAGGTCGGCTCAGATGTCATGATGACCTCTTCCGGCTCGATCGATACCGCCGGGCTGGTCTCCACGTCTTTCGCGGACTGGGGAGGTACGGGCGTGTATACCGATGGGACGATTGGTTTGATAGGGGGTACGGACGCGGGAGGCATCAACACCAGCTATGCCTTCCACGCCGGGACCGACTTCACGCCTTGGACGACCGGCAACCCGTGGAATGCGTCGTTCTTTGCTTTCAGCTTCGTCGGAACCAAGGGTTTCGCCACCTTTGTGAACGCCGTTGGCGGTGGCTACGATCCGGGGCTGGCCATTAATACGAGCGATTTGGTGGGGTCCGTTTGGACGCCGGACCAGGACTGGACCGCCGCCGGGGAAACCTTCGCCTCCATCGGCCTCAATCCGGGAACCTACACGGTCACCGACAATGTGAGCGGGGAATTCATCACTTTCCAGATCGGCGCGGCTCCCGAACCCGCCACCCTCGCCCTGCTCGGACTGGGCACGTTGGCCTTCGGTATCCGCCGCCGGAGCCAGAATTGGTCCTGATGCCCGGTCTCCAAAAAGGTGCTTCGATCCGCGAGCCCCGGCGGGCCGCCCACGGTTCGCGGTCGAACGCCCCTTCATAGCAAGGACGCATCGGTCCTGGCCGGCCCGCTTGCCTCCATTCCCGCCCCGCTTGTCGGACTCCCGACAAAACCCCACAAACCATCCTGTTTCGTCGCTAACCCCACAGGCTTTCCCGGCCCCGCAAATGCGACGGATTCTCGTTAAGCCTTGATTTTCCAGGATTCGCGGTCTTTGGCACGCTTCCTGTTTATGTCGGATTCGCCGATAGGCCACACGCCCATCCGCACCCACCGTTCCCGACCCGAGGCTGACCGTATGTACATCTGCATCTGCAAGGCCGTGACTGAACGCCAGATCCGCGAGGCCATCGACTCCGGTGCCTGCACCCGCAAGGACATCAGTGCCTGCCTGAAGGCCGGCACGGGCTGCGGCAAGTGCAACCCCGAGATTAACAGCCTGTTGCGGCGCGGGCGTCCGGAGGCGAGGGATTCGTTGTTGGCGCGGGCGGCGGAAGCGGCGGCCTACCCATGGCGCATGGGCGGCGCTGTCCAGGAGGCGCTGTTATAGGAATTGGTCCGCTCCATCCGCTTGTGAAAGCCGGTGGGGTGGGATTGGCTCGTTTGGTTTGTTGACGTTACTGGTTTGGGCGAAAAGCTGCCGCCGTCCTTGGGCATTGGACGGCTAAGGTGTTCGCCACTCGCGCCGCGGTTCGGTTGTCAGGCTGCCGTTCCGCGGCTTTTTTTTGCCCGGACGCCGGACAAAAAAAAGCCGCCCAGGACCGGTCCCCGGACGGCTGCGCGGCCTGGGCCTCAGTGGTGGTGCTGGACGCCGCTATGCACCCGCGCCCCGACGGCGGGCGGCACCGCCCAGGCGAATTCGCCCGCCGGATCGGCGGGCGCGATGGCCTGTTCGGCGAGGAGCTGGTCGGCCAGGTCGGACAGCTTGCTATCGAGGCTCTGGGCCGGGTCGTTGCCGGGATCCTCGAAGCGGTCCAGGGAGATTTCCGGGCCTTCCTCGTCGTCCACCATGAGGATCAGGAACAATTCCTCGATGCCGGGACGGCCATGCACGGTGGCCCTGAAGGTTTCTCCCCGATAAGAAAACTCGCGTACCATGAAAATATCTCCTGATGAATGAAGCGTCGCGCTTGTTTTGTAATGGTTTTGTAACCTTGGCGGATTCCGCCGGGGCGGAATTCTAGCACTAAAAACACGGTTTATTGGAAGTTCCGTAAACGGTTTCCGCCCGGCGCGACCGATGGTTTGGCATAAGGCCCGCCACGGGTTTTGTCACCAATCCGACAAGAGCGACAAATTGTTGGGTTTACGACTAACATTGGCTGTTAATTTTCAATTAAGCTTTTGTTTTTTAACAGAAAATTTTGCTGTCTGATTTGGCATGGGCCATGCCAGTTTTATAAGTTTTGCCGTTAGAAACCACTTATCGGCCCGCTATCGCCCATACGCCTTGGAACCCCCCTGCGCGGACCGGCCCGTCCGGCACCCGCTTTCCGCCGATACCCTAGAGATAAGTATTTCCCATCCGGCCTGCGGCCAAACCGGCGGGATTCCGGCGCGTTGCCGATTCCCGCGGGAGCCTGCGGCCAGCGGAGGGGGAAAACCCTACTTATCGTCGTGTTTGTCGCGAACACTACAAGCCCCGGATTTCCGACAAGCCCCGCTTTCCGCTTTAAAAACAGTGGGATAGAGTGGTTTTTCGGCTAGGCATTGTTATTGCTAGGATGGAGCCATTCCCAGCTTTCCGATCCCGGCACACACGATGGACACCCAACTCGATTGGTCCGCCTACGACAGCTACGGCGATGGCGACGCCTACGCGGCCCTGCCCGCGACCGGCGGTGCCTTCGGCAAGGCGGCGGCGGTCTGTATCGGCAACCGCCAATGCCAGCGCAGCGAAAAAGGCGTGATGTGCCCGAGCTTCCGCGCGACCGGGGACGAGGCCCATTCCACCCGCCACCGCGCCGCCACCCTCAAGGCCGCGCTGAACGGCGAATATGGCGACAAGCCCTTCGTCGGGCCGGAACTCGAAGCCGCGATGGATTTGTGCGTGGGTTGCAAGGGCTGCAAGCGCGAGTGCCCCAACGGCGTGGATATGGCGTTGTTACGGGTCGAGACGATGGCCCAACGCTGGCTGGCCCAAGGCGGAGTGCCCTTGCGGGAGCGCATCCTGGCCAACCTGCCGCAGCTCGCGCCCTGGATGGCGGCTTTGAACGGCCTGATGCGGCTGCGCGAGAAGCTACCCTTTGTCGCCCAACTGGCGGAAAAGCTGTTCGGCATCGCCGCCCAGCGCTCGCTGCCCAAAGGCGCGGCCTGGAGTTTCCTGGGCACGGCCCCGCATGAAGCCGTCGGCGATACGGAAGGCCGCGAAGTGGTCTTGCTGGTCGATACCTTTTCCAACCATTTCGACCCCGAGACGGCGCAAGCCGCACTGGATGTGTTGGTGGCGGGCGGCTACCGCGTGCATATCGCCCGGCCCCCGGCGGGCCAACGGCTGTGCTGTGGCCGCACCTATCTTTCCCAAGGTTTGGTGGCCGAGGCGCGGGCCGAGGCGCTACGCATGGTCGAGACCCTGTGGCCCTATGTGGAACAGGGAATGCCGGTCATCGGCCTGGAACCTTCCTGCCTCCTGATGCTGCGCGACGAGTATTACGCGCTGGGCCTGGGGGCCAACACCGCCGCCGTCGCCAAGGCCGCGCTGCTGTTGGAAGAGTTCCTGGCCCGCGAACACGACGCCAAGCGCCTCAAGCTGGATTTCCAAAGCATGGACGGGGCGCAAGCCGTGATCCACGGCCATTGCCACCAGAAAGCCTTCGGCGCCCTGAAACCCCTGCGCAAGGTCTTGGGCCTGATCCCGGAACTCAAGGTGGAGTTCATCGAATCGAGTTGCTGCGGCATGGCGGGTTCCTTCGGCCTCGAAGCCGAGCATTACGCCATGTCCATGAAGATGGGCGAATTGTCCTTGCTGCCCGCCGTCCGCGCCGCCGCCCCCGAAGCGTGGGTGGTCGCCAATGGCAGCAGTTGCCGCCACCAGATCCGCGATGGCGCCGACCGCGACAGCGTGCATTTCGCCCGCTTGCTCAAGAGCGCCTTGGCCGCCTGAACTGAATAAACATCAATGAGGAAACCCGGATGACGGAGACGACTGGTTATTTCGTGGATTGGGGCGGCAATGCCCGCAGTACCGACACCCCCGGCGGCGGCTACCGCTGCGAGGTGGATATGGTGGCCCGTTATGTGGCGGTGATGTCCAAGAAGGGCGTGTTGATCCACGAAGGCACGTTCTACAAAACCCTCGACGACCTCGCCAAGGCCGGGATCAAGGCCCCGCTGGTCGACGAGTCGGTGCCCTGGTAACGCCGCCATGGCCTACGCCAGCGTTTGCAAACACCGGAATCTGGGCGAAGGGGAAATGGTGCCCTTCACCGTTGAAGGCCAGGAGATTATCTTGGTTTGGCCCGACGGCGGCGAGCTCAAGGCGTTCACCGGCGTGTGTCCCCATGACAACGGCCTGCTGAAATTCGGCGGTTTCAATGGCCGCTTGCTGACCTGCACCTTGCACAACTGGGTGTTCGATGGCCGCAATGGGGAAGGTTTAAGCCCCACGGGTTGCGCCCTGGAAGAGTATCCCCTGCGGATCGAGGAGGGCTGGGTCCAGGTCGACCTGCCCGCGACCGTGGCGGAATGAAATCGATTTTTTGTTCTGTGTTTTTTTAGGCTTAGGAGATTGTGTTGTGGCGACTTACCAAAAATTAAAAGACGACATGTCCGTGTGCGACGGCGATAGGATCGGGGGTTACGCGATGGCGTGCCGGGGCCAGGTCTACCGTTGCACCGCCTGCGGGGCCACCGGCTGCCGCCAGGCCAAGGACCACGCCTGTACCAAACAGGCTTTCACTGTTGCCTTCAAGTGCTACGCCTGCGGGGCCACCGGCCAATACGAAGCCCTAGCTTCCAACCACGCCGCCAGCAAGAGCGCTCCCAGCACGACGGAACGCCTCGCCAACACCGACTGATAGACCCCAAACAACCACGGAGGCGGGGTGGCCATGCATGAATACCTGATGTTGTTGCTGGGCACGGCGTTGGTGAACAACGTGGTGCTGGTCAAGTTCCTGGGGCTGTGCCCGTTCATGGGCGTGTCCAAGAAGCTGGACTCGGCGGTGGGCATGGGCCTCGCCACGACCTTCGTGCTGACCTTGACGGCGGTGGCGAGCTGGGCCATCGAGCGCTTCCTGCTCGATCCCTTCGGCATCGGCTTCCTGCGCATCCTGGCCTTCATCCTGGTCATCGCCGCCGTGGTCCAGTTCACCGAGATGGTGGTCCGCAAGACCAGCCCCGTGCTTTACCAAGTGCTGGGGATTTTCCTGCCGCTGATCACCACCAATTGCGCCGTGCTGGGCGTGGCCTTGCTCAATGTCCAGCAGGAATACGATTTTCTACATAGCGCGCTGTTCGGCTTCGGCTCCGCACTGGGGTTCACCCTGGTCATGGTGATTTTCGCCGGTATCCGGGAGCGGCTGGCCCTGATGAGCGTGCCGGAGGTTTTCGCCGGTTCGCCCATCGCTTTCATCACCGCCGGGATATTGTCCTTGGCTTTCATGGGATTCGCCGGACTCAATACCCACTAATACCCACTTGGAGGAGCCGATCATGTACATCTTGCTTGCCGTCATCAGTCTGACCGCCCTGGGGCTGGGCCTCGGGTTCTTGCTGGGTGCCGCCGCGCGTTACTTCAAGGTCGAGGACAACCCGCTGGTGGAAGAGATCGAACGCATGATGCCCGGTTCCCAATGCGGGCAATGCGGTTATCCCGGTTGCAAGCCGGCTGCCGAGGCTTTGGTGGCGGGGCAAGCTCCGGCCACCCTGTGCCCGCCCGGCGGCATGGCCCTGGCCGAGCAACTGGCGAACAAGCTGTCCCTCGACCTCAACCTCGCCGGGATGGAAGAATTGGTGCCGATGGTGGCCGGGGTCAGCGAGGCGACCTGTATCGGCTGCGCCCGTTGCTCCAAGGCTTGCCCGACCGACGCCATTGTCGGCGCGCCCAAACAGATTCACGCCGTGGTGGCCGATGCTTGCACGGCATGCGGCAAATGCGTGGAGGTCTGCCCCACCGAATGCTTGCAGATGCACCCGGTCAAGACCACGCTCCGTAACTGGCGCTGGGGTAAACCGGTGCTGGTGGAAGTCGGAGCCGGAGCTTGACCATGTTGCTCGACCTCCATTCGCTATGGAATGGACGCCGCAAGATCCGCGGCGGCGTCCATCCCGAAGCCCACAAGCAATCGACCGCCGATAAGCCCATCGTCACCGATTTCCCCTTGCCGGAACGGCTGTACCTGCCTTTGCAGCAGCATTTGGGGCAGCCCGCCGAGCCGGTGGTGAAGGTGGGCGATACCGTGCTGAAAGGCCAATTGGTGGCGGTGGCCCAGGGTCCGGTGTCGGCCCCGGTCCATGCTTCCACCTCCGGCATGGTGGTCGAGATCGCGGACTATCCGGCCCCGCATGTGTCGGGCTTGCCGACGCTGACCCTGGTCCTGGAGCCGGATGGCGAAGATAAATGGATCGAAACCACGGGCGTGGACGATCCCTTCGCCCTGACGCCGGACGAGATTTGCGCGAAGGTCAACGCGGCGGGCATCGTCGGCATGGGCGGCGCGGCTTTCCCCTCGGCCATGAAGCTGAACCTGGGCTGGAAGACCCGCATCCACACCTTGATCATCAATGGCGGCGAATGCGAGCCCTACCTCACCTGCGACGACCGCCTGATGCGCGAACGCGCCCAGGGCATCGTCGAGGGCACGGCCATCATGCGCCATGGCCTGGAAGCACCGAAAGCCGTGGTCGCCATCGAGGACAATAAGCCGGAGGCGTTCCAGGCCATGTCCGCAGCGGCGCGGGATTACCCCGGCGTCGAGGTGGTCCAGGTGCCTTCGCTCTATCCCATGGGCTGGGAAAAGAACCTTGCCACCCATATCACGGGCCTGGAGATTCCCGCCGGGGGCCGTCCGACCGATGTGGGCGTCTTGCTGCACAATGTCGCGACCGCCTATGCCGTGCGCGAGGCCGTCCGCTACGGACGCCCCTTGATTAGCCGGGTGGTCACGGTCAGCGGCCAAGCCCTGGACGAGCCCCGCAATGTGGAAGCGCCCTTGGGGACGTTGCTGTCGGAATTGCTGGATTTCTGCGGCCTGCAACCCGAACACGCCGAGCGCTATGTGATGGGTGGCCCGATGATGGGCGATCCCCTGCCCCGTATCGATGTGCCCGTGGTCAAGAAGACCAGCGGCATCCTGGCCCTGACGCCCGAAGAACTCCGCGCCAACGACACCCGGCCTTGCATCCGTTGCGGCCGTTGCGTCACGGCCTGTCCGGTCGGCCTGCTGCCCTTGGAAATGATGACCCGCATCCGCGCCGGGCAATTCGACGCCGCCGTCGGCTTCGGGCTCAAGGACTGCATCAGTTGTAGTTCCTGCTCTTATGTCTGCCCGTCCAGCATCCCCCTGGTGCAGTATTTCAAATACGCCAACGGCGAACTCATTTCCCGCCAGCAAACCCAGCAGAAGAACGACCACACCAAGCGTCTGGCCGAGGAAAAACAACAGCGGTTGGAACGCGCCAAACAGCGCCGCGCCCAGCCCAAAACGGCGGGAGCCTGAACCATGAGCGCCGTGCGACTCGCCCAGGAAGTCCTGGAAAAAACCGCAAGTCCGGTCCAATCCATCATGGTCCAGGTGGTCATGGCCTTGGTCCCGGCCACGGCCTTCGGCTTGGTGCTGTATGGTTGGCCGGCCTTGTACCTGTTCCTTTCCACCGTGCTATCGGCCCTGCTGTTCGAGGCGCTGTGCCTGAAACTGGCGGGCAAACCGGCTTCCGCCTTCGTCGGCGATGGCTCGGCCTTGCTCACGGGCTGGCTGTTGGCGATGAGCCTGCCGCCCTGGGCACCGTGGTGGATCGGTGTAGCGGGTTCGGCGCTCGCCATCGTGGTGGGCAAACAAGTCTATGGCGGCATCGGCCAGAACCTGTTCAATCCGGCCATGTTCGCGCGGGTGGCTTTACTGGTGTCCTTCCCGTTGGAAATGACCACCTGGGTCAAACCCACCCCGCCCTTCACCGAATTCGCACCGGGCTTGCTGGATGCCCTGTCCATCACTTTCGGCGGGGTCGCGCCCTACGACAGCGTGGCCAGCCCCACCTTGATCGGCTATACCAAAACCGAATTTTCCCAAGGCCGCACCCTGAGCGAGCTTTTAGCCACGGGCAACCTGGGCTTCTTGTCGGCGCTGTTCGGCTGGATGCCCGGCAGCCTGGGCGAAACCGGCTCGCTCTTGATCGCGGGCGGCGGCGCTTGGTTGTTGCGGCAGAAGATCATCACTTGGCAGATTCCGGCGGCCTTGCTGGGTACCGTGGCCTTGCTGTCCACGGGCTTCCATTTCGCCGATAGCGAACATTACTTGAGTCCTTGGCTGCACCTGACTTCCGGCGGCGTGATGCTGGCGGCGTTCTTCATCGCTACCGATTACGTGACCTCGCCCAGCAGCCCGAACGGGCAATTGATCTTCGGCGCGGGCTGCGGGCTGATTATTTTCGCCATTCGCACCTGGGGCGGTTTCCCCGAGGGCGTGGGTTTCGCCGTGCTGCTGATGAATTCCCTAACCCCGGTGATCGACTACTACGTCCGGCCCCGCATCTACGGGCGCGACCTCAAGGGCCGTCCCCTGAAACTCCCGGAGAACAAGCCATGATCGCCATCGACCGGGCGGCGGCGCGGGAATACGCCACCGAACTCTGGACCAAGCTACGCAAGCAATTCGACGACCTTGACGCCCTACGCCAGCGCCTGGATTATCAAACCTATATGTTGGCGGCTTGCGGGCTGGTCGCCAGCCTGTTGCTGGGTTTCGGGGATTTGGCGACCAAGGGTTCCATCGAACTGCGGCAAGCCGAGGACTTGCAGGCCACGCTGGGCCAAGTCTTGCCGCCCGAGCTTTACGACAACGACCTTCTGGCCCAACCGCGCACGCTGACCTCGTCGGTGGCGGAAACCGGCTCCGAATCGACCCAGGTCTATGTCGCGACGAAAGGCGGCGCAGTCACCGGCGTGGCCTTCAAGATGATCGCCCAGGGCGGTTATGCCGGTCCCATCACCCTGATGCTGGGCCTGGACCGCGACGGCAAGATTCTCGGCACGCGGGTCGTCGCCCACGCCGAAACCCCCGGCCTCGGCGATAAGGTCGAAGCCGCCAAATCCGACTGGATTTTCAAATTCACGGGCCGCTCCCTCGACAACACCCCGCCCACGGCGTGGAAGGTCAAGAAGGACGGCGGCGACTTCGACCAGTTCGCGGGCGCGACCATCACCCCCAGGGCCGTGGTCCGGGGGGTCGAGGGCGGTTTGAAATTCTTCGCCGCCCACCGCCAGGAACTCCTGTCCACCCCACCCGAGCAGGCCCAGCCATGATCGACAATTACAACCGGCTCGCCAAGGAAGCCTTGTGGAGCAACAACATCGTTTTCAGCCAGAGCATTGCGCTGTGCCCCCTGTTGGCGGTCACTGGTACGACCACCAACGGGTTGGGCATGGGGCTGGCCACCACCGCCGTCCTCATCGCCTGCAACGGCCTGATTTCCTATGCGCGGCGCTTGATCCCGCCGGAAATCCGTATTCCCGTGTTCGTGGTGATGATCGCCATGGTGGTGACTTTGGTGGACATGGTGATGAACGCCTGGATGCACGAATTGCACAAGGTTTTGGGCTTGTTCATCCCCTTGATCGTGACCAACTGCGCCATCCTGGGCCGGGCCGAAGCCTACGCCTCGCGCAATCCGGTGCCGTTGGCCTTGTACGATGGTTTGGTGATGGGGATGGGGTTTACCCTGGCCTTGGTGATCCTGGGCGCGGCGCGGGAAATCCTGGGCGCGGGCACTTTGTTCGCCAATGCCTCGCTACTGCTGGGCCAGGGTTTCGCCTGGCTGGAAACCACCCTTATCAAGGATTACCGCGGCTTCCTGCTGATGGCCTTGCCGCCGGGTGGTTTCCTGATGCTGGGCTTCATCCTGGCGGGCAAGAACCTGTTGGATCGACGCCTCGCCCAGAAACCCGCCCCGGTCGCGGTGGCCGAGCAACCGCTGGCCGGTTCCACTTGATTCCGACATAGAAGGAGGACGCGATGCAAATCGGCGTGTGTTACGCGCATGCGGAACAGCAAGTCTGGATGCGCCTGGATGTGCCAGAGAACATCCGGGTCGAGGAAGCCATCTTGAAATCCGGCATCCTCAAACGTTTCCCGGAAATCGATTTGAAGAAACAGAAGGTCGGCATCTTCGGCAAGCTGGTGAAGCTGGACGCCGAGGTGAAGGAAGGCGACCGTATCGAAATCTACCGCCCCATCACCGCCGACCTCAAGACCGTCAAGCGCCGCAAGTTCTCCGACGACGATGACGACGACGACGATTGAGACCCGCTCCCACCGGAATCATAAGAATATCCACAACAAACAGGCCCACCATGAAAGGCGATAGCAAAGTCATCGAATACCTGAATCGCGTGCTGACCAACGAGTTGACCGCGATCAACCAGTATTTCCTCCATGCCCGGATGTTCAAGCACTGGGGGCTGAAAAAGCTCGACGAGAAGGAATACCGCGAATCCATCGACGAGATGAAGCACGCCGACAAGTTGATCGAGCGCATCCTGTTCCTGGAGGGGCTCCCCAACCTGCAAGACCTCGGCAGGCTCAAGATCGGCGAGAACACCCAGGAAATGCTGGAATGCGATTTGGCCTTGGAATACGACGCGCTGCCGACGCTCAGGGAAGCCATCGTTTATTGCGAGCAGGTCCAGGACTTCATAAGCCGGGAATTGTTCGAGCATATCCTCGAAAGCGAGGAAGAACACGTCGATTGGCTGGAAACCCAATTGGAGCTGATCGTGAAGATCGGCATCCAGAATTACCAGCAGTCCATGATGTAACCGCTGTCATAGCGAAAAGGCGCATTCCGGGCGGCTTAGGCCGCCCTTTTTTTTGCCACGATTCATCATTCCGCGAAATTTTCCGGCCCAATCCCCAGGCATCTCTTTCGATTGGGGGACGCATCTACAGGATTCCAGGTTGGCCGGACTCTACTCTTCCTGGCGGGCGCTCCGCCGCCGCCTTCCCGCCAACTATGGCGGGCACCCTCAACTATTGGTGGCGGGCTGTTCGCGGCCATGGCTCCGCTATCTCCCCGCTGATAACGCAAGTTATTGTTTCAATAGACATTTTATCCTTGAACCGGGTTTGGCACGGGTTTCGCCCTATTATCCGGGTCGCGGCGATCACGCCGCGCCATTCAAACCACAAACCCGGCAATGGAGCCAAACATGAACCCCAATAAAACCTTCCTGACCTCCACCCTGGCCGCCGTCGTCGCCCTGGGCCTTTCCGCCAACGCCCAGGCCGCCGAGAAGAAGGCCGACGGCGAAAAATGCTACGGCGTGGTCAAGGCCGGCAAGAACGATTGCAAAACCCTGTCCAACGCCTGCGCCGGCCACGCTATGGAAGACGGCCAAAAGGACGCCTTCCTGGTGGTGCCCAAGGGCACTTGTGAAAGGATCGTCGGCGGCTCGCTGGAAGCCCCGCAAGGCGGCAAGTGATGGACGCCGTGGCGCAGTCCCTATCTATGCGCCGCGCCCCGGCAGCGATCCCGGCCCAAGCCGGGATCGGCCTCCGCGCCGAACACTGGCGGGAGGCGGCGGAAACCGCCCCCGCCGTGGGCTGGCTGGAAGTGCATAGCGAAAACTATTTCGGTGGCGGCGGGCCACCCCTCGCCAGTTTGGAGCGGTTCCGGGCCGACTATCCCATCAGCCTGCATGGCGTGGGCTTGTCGCTGGGTTCGGTCGATGCCCTGGACGAATGGCATCTGGCCCGGCTCAAGCGCCTGATCGGGCGGATCGAGCCGGGGCTGGTGTCGGAGCATCTGTCCTGGGGCGCGTTCGGCGGGCGTTTCCACAACGACCTGCTACCCCTGCCCTATACCGAGGAAGCGCTGGACCATTGCGTGGAACGTTTGCTCAGGGTCCAGGAGTTCCTGGGACGGCGGCTGTTGATCGAGAACCCGTCCAGCTATCTGGAATACACCCATTCCACCCTGGCCGAATGGGACTTCCTGGCCGAGGCGGCGCGGCGCTCCGGGGCGGGCATCCTGCTGGACGTGAACAACCTGTATGTGTCCTGCCAGAACCATGGCTGGGACGCCCACCAATATTTGCGGGGGATTCCCGGCGGCTGGGTCGGGGAAATCCATCTGGCCGGGCATACCCGGCAGCGCTTCCCGGAAGGCGACATCCTCATCGATACCCACGACCAAGCGGTCTGCCCCGAGGTCTGGACGCTGTACGCCGAGGCGTTGGCGCTCGCCGGTCCCAAGCCCACCCTGGTCGAATGGGATGCCAAACTGCCACCGCTGGCGGAACTGGTGGCCGAAGCCCATAAAGCCCAGCGCCTGCTGGAGGAGTCCGCCCATGCCCACGCTGCTTGAAGTGCAACGCGGCGTCTCCGCCGCCGTGTTCGACGGGGATGCTACAACCTTGCCCTGGATCAGGGAGAACGGCTGGGCGGTGGAACGGCGGCTCGCCGTCTACCGCAACAATACTTTCCTGGGCTTGATCGAAGCGCTGCGGGCGGTCTTCCCGGTGGTGCGGCGGCTGGTGGGCGGGGAATTCTTCGCGGCCCTGGCCCGGCACGGCGTGGCCTGGCATCCGCCGCGCTCGGGTTGCCTGCTGGATTACGGGGCGGAATTTCCCGGCGACATCGAGGCTTTCGACCCGGCCCGCGACCTCCCCTATCTGCCGGATGTGGCGCGGCTGGAATGGGCCTGGCACGGGGCTTTCCACGCCCCGGAATCGACGGTGTTCGGGCTGGCCGAACTGGCCGCGCTGCCACCGCGATGCCGGGCCGGGCTACGGTTGCGGCCCCGGCCCGGTGCCGCCTGGCTGGCCTCGGCCTGGCCGGTACTGCGGATATTCCATGTCAACCAGCCCGGCTATCCGGGCGATCCCGGCATCGACCTCTACCGGGAAACCGGCTGCCGGGTGCTGGTCCTGCGCGACGGGGCGGAGGTGGTGCTGCATCCGCTGTCCGCCGGGGAGTTTGCCTGCCTCGACAGCCTGGCGCGGGATGCCGATCTGGAACGCGCCTTGCGGGCGGGACCGGGGGCCGAACCCGGCTTCGACCCCGCCGCCAGCTTGGCTCGCTTGTTGGGCCTGAATGTGTTTTGCCACTATCCAACCCCCATCGCGGAGGTATCGCCATGATCGATTTTGTCGCCCATGCCCCGGCCAAACCCTGCTGGCGGGCATGGCCCGCCCGGCTGGGCGCGTGGTTGGATGCCGCCCGTCCGGCCGGGGATTTATTGCTGCGGCTATGGCTGGCCCAGGTATTCTGGGTGTCCGGCCAGACCAAAATCCAATCCTGGGACAGCACGCTCTACCTGTTCGAGAACGAATACGCCGTGCCCTTGTTACCGCCGGAATGGGCGGCCTATCTCGCGACCTCGGTGGAACTGGCGTTCCCGGTATTGCTGGTCCTGGGCCTGGGCGGGCGGTTCGCGGCCTGGGTCCTGCTGGTCTTCAACGGGGTGGCGGTCCTGTCCTATCCCGACCTGGGCGCGGCGGGCTTGGAACAGCACGGGGTCTGGGGTTTGATGCTGCTGGTGGCCTTGCTGCACGGGCCGGGCGCTTGGTCGCTGGACCATTGGTTGGGACGGCGCTGGCGGATGCCACGCTGAGCCGGGCCGGGAGGGTGCCATGCCTATCGAAACAGCGCGGTCCGCAGCCGACCTGGGCACGATCCTGTGCCCGGCCTGCGGTGGTGAAAATCCGGCGGACGCCATATTCTGCGGCAACCATTCATGCCACAAGGCCCTGGGCGAATTCCGCTATGTGTTGGAAGAACTGCGGGCGGCCCGCCACTGGATCGAACACTTGGCCGACCGGGTTTCGGAATTCGCCGGGCGTCCGCAATTCATCGCCCTGCATGTGTTTTGGTTTGCGGCCTTGATCGCCGCCAACTCGGGACGGGTGGCCTGGCTCGGCGTGTTCGACGCCTATCCCTACAGCTTGCTCGGCATCATGCTGTCGGTCGAAGCCATCCTGGTGACGGGCTTCCTGCTCATCAGCCAGAACCGCCAGCACGCCTATGCCCATATGCGGGCCGAGTTGGATTACGAACTGAATATCCGTTGCTATCGCAAGTTGCTGGAACTCGAACGGCGGCTGGACGCCCTGGTCGCGGCCCATCCTCCCTCCCCTCCGAGGACTCCCCTATGAAACCACGGCACACTCCCGGCCCGGTCTGGCTGCGCGGCCTGAAATCCCTGGTGTTCCTGTCCGGCTTGCTGCCCTTGGCGGGATTGCTCTGGGAAGGCTGGACCGATAGCCTGGGGGCCAATCCCATCGAGCGGATCACCCGTGCCACCGGCTGGTGGACCCTGGCCTTCCTGATGATCGGACTCGCGGTGACACCCCTGCGGAAAGCCCTGGGCCGGCCTTGGCTGGGCCAGTTCCGGCGGATGCTGGGCTTGTTCGCGTTCTTCTACGCTAGCCTGCACTTGGCGATCTATGTGGGGCTGGATCAATATTTCGCCTGGGGCGATATCCTGGCCGATATCGCCAAGCGGCCCTATATCACCGTGGGTTGCGCCGCCTTCATGCTGATGCTGCCGCTGGCCGCGACCTCGACCGATGGCATGGTCCGGCGGCTCGGCGGCCAGCGCTGGAAACGCCTGCACCGCTGGGTCTATCCCATCGCCCTGGCCGGGGTGGCGCATTTCTGGTGGCTGGTGAAGCAGGATATCAGCGAACCCCTGGTCTTCGCGGCGATCCTGGCGCTGCTGCTGGCCGCCCGTTTGCCGCCGCGTTGGGGTAAGGATGTCCCTTGGCCCAGGAAGGCGGTCGCCCCGCAGCCGGACCCGCCATGACTGCGGGAAGGTTCCGCGACCGGCCCACCCGCCTCATTCGACGGCATCCACCCCGAAACGGCGCTTGAGTTCCTCGATCAAAGCCGCGCGCTCCGCCACATCCGCCACCACCACATCCAGGGCGACCCGGCCCGAATCCCATTCCTTGATGGTCCCGATATGGGTTTCCCCAGCCCGGATTTTGTACTGGCGCGAATTCTCCTTGCGCTTGCGTTCCTTGGGGTGTTCATGGAGGGCGCGGAGTTCCCGCACTTCGCGGCGGCCCGCCTCGCCCTGGCCCAGCCGCTCGGCCATTTGCAAAGCCACTTCCAAACCGGCGCTGGCTTCCAGCAAGGCCAGTTCGTATAGCGCCGACATCGCGTAATCCTCGGGATTTTGCGAAACCCGTTCGATCACCGCCGCCGACAACCCGAGGATGCGCAGGGTCTTGTTGACCTGGGGCAGGGACATCCCGGTCGCCTCGGCCAGTTCGGTTTCCCCGGCGTAGACCCGCCGTTCCAAAAGATCGCGCCAGGCCAGGGCGTTGTCGAGCGCCGATTGCTGGTTGCGGTCGTTGTTCTCGCGGAAGCTGTATTGGTATAGCTCCTGGTCGCTCAAATCATCGTGGAGCATCAGGTCGATGCGCTCCAGCCCGGCCAGTTTGATGGCTTTCCAGCGGTAATGTCCGGCGATGAGGGTGTAGCGCCCCTCGCGCTGGGTGGCGATGGCGGGGATGAGCTGGCCGGTGGCGGCGATGCTACCCGCCAGTTCCTTGACCCGCTCGGGGCGGTAGATGCGGCGGGCGTTGTAGGGATTGGGGTCCACCTGGTCGATGGGCACGCTGGCGAAGCGGGCGGTCTTGCCGCGGCGGTCGGTGGTGGGTATGGCTTCCGGGCCGGGTTCCACGGCAACGGAAAAGCCGGTGGGTTGGCGCTCGACCACCGCCTGGGCGTGTTTGAAACGCTCGTCCAGGGCTTGCGCCGCCTTCTGCACACGGGACTGCATATCGCGTTTGGATTTGCTCATTTCGATTTCCCCCGCTGGGCGGCGCGGACGGCGGGTTTCTTCGGCTTGATTGCCAACAGGGCCAGCACCTCGTCGGCCAGGGCGTCGGCTTCCAGCGCCGCCGGGGATTTCTTGGCGATGCTGCCGACCACCGCGCCGTATAGCTGGGATTCGGCGAAGGCGTTGCGCAGCGAGAGATAGGATTCCAGCATCGGGATATCGGCGTCGTTCCTGAGTTCTTGCAGGCACAGGTCGAACAAGCGTCCGCGCCGGACCATCGAGGCCAGGTAATAGGCCCGCAAGGCCGGGTTTTCCTGCCGGGCCTTGAGCGCCAGTTCCTTGGCCTCGCGGGAGGCCCAGACATTGTCCATCACCGGGACCACCGGGATCAGGGCCAAGTCGGCCACGTTGAGCGCGGCCCAGGGGATGGGGCTGTCGATGGCGGGCGGGCAGTCGATGAACACCAGGTCGTAGAGCGGGGCGCGTTTGGCGAGTTCGCCGATCATCTTTTCCCTGAGCGGCGCGAGCGAGACGACCTCCGCCGGGAAGGGATCGTCCGCTTCCGCCTGGGCCGACCAGATCATGCTGGTTCCTTGGCGGTCCATGTCCACCACCAGCACTTTGAAGCCACGCATCCCCAAGGTGCCGGCCAGTTGCATGGTGGTCATGGTCTTGGCGCAGCCGCCTTTCTGATTGAAGACGGCGACGAGTTGGGCTGGCATGTGGACTCCTGTGACTTTCACGCGTGAAAGTGGATGGCTGGGTATGGGCGCAGACGTATGATAGGAATGAAAAAATATCCGGTAAATATTTTTCAAGCCGGATTTCGGCAACGCTGTGCTTGCGTCCTATCGCTCACGGCTTTCACGCGTGAAAGTCGCGGTGGGTAGCCCGGATGCGGAGAGCGGGCCGCCCGGACCGACACAAGGCCGCTTTCACACGTGAAAGCGACGCCCGATCAGCCTTGCTTGGCCTGGGCTTGTTCCAGGATGGCGACCACCGCCGGATGCTGGATTTTGCGCTGGGCCGAGATGGCGTAGAACCGCTCGCGCACGCCTCCAGCCACGCCCAGCAACTCGACCCGGTATTGCCGCCGGATTTCCTCCTCCACCAGGATCGGCGCGACGAACAACCCGACGCCCGCCCCGCCGAAAGTCTTGAGCAGGGCGCTATCCTCGATCTCGGCGCGGATATTGGGGCTGAGGTTCTCCGCGTCGAACCATTGGTCCAGCGAACGCCGCAGCGCCAAGCCGCCGCTCGGCAGCAGGAACGGCGCGCCATTCAATGAGCGCGGGAAATCCCGGACGTAGCGCTCCACCAAATCCTGGGTACCGAACACGCCGACCTCCGACTCCCCCAGCGGATGGTTGAAGACCCGGAGCCCCGCCGTCGGCGTGGCCGGCACGTCCGACAACACCAGATCGACGCCGTGCAGGGCGATTTCCGCCAACAGCCGTTCCGGCTTGTCCTCGTGGCAGATCAGGCGCAGGGGACCGACCAGGCGCAGGGCCGGTTCCAACAAACGGTAGGCCAGCAGCTTGGGCAGGCCGTCGGCGATGCCCACCGTGAGGCGCTGCATCGGTCCGCCGCCGCGGCCGTTGAGGAAGCCGGTCAGCTCGCGGCCCAGGGCGAAGATTTCATCGGCGTAATGGAACACCCCGCGCCCGGTCTCGGTGAGGGCGAGCTTGCGGGCGTCGCGGTGGAAGAGCTTCTCGCCGATGGTGCCCTCGAAGAGGGCGAGCTGGGCGCTGACGGTGGGTTGGGCCAGATGCAGCTTCTCGGAGGCGCGGGAAACGCTGCCTTCCTTGGCGACGGTCCAAAAATAAAACAAATGTTGGTAATTCAGGCGTTGCATTTTTATCCCCGATGGTTCCACGCCCCGGCTTTCACACGTGAAAGCGGAGCCCATTCCCGGCCACACGCATCCCGTCCACTTTCACACGTGAAAGTGGAATCCACCCCCGACCGGAACCACGCATCCTATCCACCCGTGCAAAACCGGAATCGCGACCCATGGCTAAAAAACCGGGCCATTCAGCCAAGGCGCGGCGGCGGATGCACTGGAAGCGGCCTCAAACATAGATTAAAGCTATGAATTTCTTTTAAACATCCTATTTTACTATGCTGTAACCGCCGCGTAGGCTACGCCCCGTCATCAGTCCGCTTCCAACGACAACGAGGCTCCAGCCATGCAAAAACTCATCGAAGGACTCCACCACTTCCAAACGGCGCTGTTCGGCTCCCAGCGCGAATTGTTCGAACGGCTGGCGGCGGGGCAAACGCCCGAGACCTTGTTCATCACCTGCTCGGATTCGCGCATCAATCCCAACCTCCTGACCCAGACCGAACCCGGCGAACTGTTCATCCTGCGCAATGCCGGCAATATCGTTCCGCCCTATGGCGCGGGGCAGGGCGGCGAGGCGGCGACCATCGAATTCGCCGTGGCGGGACTCGGGGTCAAGGACATCATCGTCTGCGGGCATTCGCATTGCGGGGCGATGAAGGGCTTGCTGGAACCGCCCCCGGCCCGCGATTTCCCGGCCCTGACCCAGTGGCTTGGCCACGCCGAATCCACCCGCCGCGTGGTGATGGACAAATACGGCGGGCGCGAAACCCCCGCCCTGCTCAACGTGACCATCCAGGAAAACGTCTTGGCCCAGATGGAAAACCTCCGCACCCATCCGGTGGTGGCCTCCGGGCTGGCGCGGGCAAGGCTCAAACTGCATGGCTGGGTTTACAAGCTCGAAACCGGCGAGGTCTTCGCCTACGACCCGGCCACCGGCCAATTCCACACCGCGACCGGGCAACGCCCGCCCCAACCCGAACGCCCACTCTCCCCCCTGGAAATTTAAGGAGGCCCCCCGGATGAACACCGCCACCAGCCAACACCCCGCGCCCGAACCCCCCACCGCGACCCTCCCGGACGACAAGGAACTACGCCGCTCGATCCTGTTACTCAGCTCGGTCTTGACGCGGGTCTTGAAAACCCAGGCCCGGCCCGGCATCGCCGCCACGGTCGATCAACTGCAACGCCGCTTCGCCGCCCTGCTGCGCGATGGCGGTCCCGCGCGGCGGCGGCAACTCTTGGAAACCATCGAAACCCTGGACCCCGAAACCCTGGGCGAGGTGGTCCGGGCCTTCAACCGCTATTTCAGCCTGTTGAACATCGCTGAGGAATCGCACTACCTGCGCCAGCGCCGCCGCCAGGCCGAGCGCGGCGGCCATTACTGGCCGGGCTCCTTCCACGACACCTTGCTGAACTTCAAGCAATCCGGCGTCGGCGTGGACCAACTCCAAGTGCTGCTGGACGAGTTGCTTTACCTGCCGGTGTTGACCGCCCATCCCACCGAGGCCAAGCGGCGCACGGTGAAGGGCGCTTTGCGCGAGGTGTTCCTGACCCACGACGCCGTGGCCGACAACCGGGTCAAGGGCTCGTTCCGGCGCGAGGCCATCGAGCGCCTGCAAAGCCAGATCCATGTGCTGTGGAAAACCGACGAGGTCCGCGCCCACAGCATGGGCGTGGCCGACGAGATCGAGGCCGGATTGTTCTATTTCCCCCTGTCCTTGTTCCAGGCCACGGCGCGGGTCTATCGGAATTTCGAGCGTTCCCTGGTCGATGTCTACGGCGAGGCGGCGGCGCGGCGGGTGCGGGTGCCGAGCTTCCTGCGCTTCGGTTCCTGGATCGGCGGCGACCGCGACGGCAATCCCAACGTCACGCCGGAAACCACGGCCCTGGCCCTGCGCCGCCAAGCGGAAGCCATCCTGCGCGAATACCTGCGCCGCCTCGACGAATTGCGCGGCCAGCTCTCGCATTCCCAGGGTTTCTGCGAATTTTCGGCGGCGTTCCTCAACAGCCTGGCCACCGACCGGGGCGAACTCGGCCCCGCCGTGGCGGCGCTGGAACGGCCTTATCTGCAAGAGCCCTACCGCCACAAGCTGAGCTTGATGCGATACCGTATGGAACGGTCCCTGGCACGGGTGGAACGGGCGCTGGCGGGCGAGGCCGACGCCGCCGACGGGTTGGCCTATCCGGGCGTGGCCGAATTCCTGGCCGATCTGCGCCTGATCGACGAATCCCTGCGCGGCCATGGCGACGAATCCATCGCCAATCTGGAACTCCACGACCTGATCCGGCTGGCCGAGACCTTCGGTTTCCACCTGATGCAATTGGATGTGCGCCAGGAATCCGGGCGGCATACGGCGGCGGTGGCGGATATTTTGAAAGCCGCGCTCGGGGTGGATTACCCGGCCCTGGACGAGGCGGAACGCCTGCACCTCCTGGGCGAGGCCATCGCCGCGCCGGGCGGCTTGGTCTACAACCGCGCCGATTTGGCCACCGCCACCCGCGAGACCTTGGAAGTGTTCGACGTGATGGCGCGGATGCGGCGCGAAATCGGCCCGGATTGCTTCGGCAGATACGTGATTTCCATGACCCACGCCGCCAGCCACATCATGGAAGTGATGCTGCTGGCGGCGCAGAGCGGCTTGGCGGGACGTTTGGCCGGGCACTGGCATTGCCATCTCGGCGTCAGCCCCTTGTTCGAGACCATCGAGGACTTGAACCACATCGAGGCGGTGCTGACCCGTTTGTTCGATACCCCGGCCTACCGCGAATTGCTGCGGGTGTCGGGCGAGCGGCAGGAAGTGATGCTGGGCTATTCCGATTCCTGCAAGGACGGCGGCATCCTGGCCTCGGCCTGGGGCTTGTACCGGGCGCAGCGCCAAGTCATCGACCTGGCCGCGGCGCGGGGGCTCAAATGCCGCTTGTTCCATGGCCGCGGCGGCACGGTGGGACGCGGCGGCGGACCCACCCACGAAGCCATCCTGGCCCAGCCACCCAACACGGTGCTGGGCCAGATCAAGTTCACCGAACAGGGCGAAGTCCTGTTCTACCGCTACAACAACATGGAGACCGCCATCTACGAGCTGACCATGGGCGCGACCGGCCTGCTCAAGGCCAGCGTGGGCCTGATCCAGCCGGGGCCGGGCGACCGCGCCGAGGATTGGGCGGTGATGGGCGAACTGGCGCGGATCGGCGAACACAGCTACCGCGAACTCACCGAGCGCACCGAAGGTTTCCTGGATTATTTCTACGAGGCCACCCCGGTCGGGGACATCGGCCAGCTCAACATCGGTTCGCGGCCTTCCCACCGCAAGAAGCAGGACCGCTCCAAGAACTCGGTGCGGGCCATCGCCTGGGTGTTCGCCTGGGCGCAGGCGCGGCAGACCTTCCCGGCCTGGTATGGCATCGGCGGCGCGGTATCGACCTGGTGCGCGGGCAAGCCGGAGCGGCTGGAAACCCTGCGCCGGATGTACCGGGATTGGCCGTTCTTCCGCAACCTGCTGGGCAATGCCCAGATGGCCCTCGGCAAATCCGATATGGAACTGGCCAAGGAATACGCCGGCCTGTGCGTCGATCATTTGGCCGGTAAGCGGGTGTTGGGCTTGATCGAGTCCGAATACCGGCGCGGCGTGGAATGGGTGCTGGATATCGCCCAAAGCGACCGGCTGATGGCGGAAAACCCGGCCCTAGCGGCCTCGCTCAGGCGGCGCGATGGTTTCCTCGGTCCCTTGAACTACATCCAGGCCTGGCTGTTGCGGCGGGTGCGGGAAGCCGACGCGGAAGCGGGCGGCGACAACCCCTGGCGCAAACCCTTGTTGCGGACCATCAACGCCATCGCGGCGGGAATGCGGAACACGGGTTGATTCTTTCCAGCGTTGTCGATTGACCGGGAGCATTGCCATGAACAGCCAAACCCAGCGGATCGCGGCCACGGACGGCATCCACGGAGCGCGGCGGGAAGCCGTCTATTTCAGCCATCTCGACGCCTTGGAAGCCGAGGCAATCTTCATCCTGCGCGAGGTCGCGGCGGAATGCCGCAATCCGGCCCTGTTGTACTCGGGCGGCAAGGATTCGGCGGTGGTGCTGCACCTGGCCTACAAAGCCTTCCACCCCGAGCGCATCGGTTTCACCCTGCTGCATGTCGATACCGGCCACAACTATCCCGAAGTCCTCGCCTACCGCGACCGCATGTCGGGGCGCTATGGCTGCACGCTGAAGGTGGCCGAGGTCGAGGATTCGATCCGGCGCGGCAGCGTGCGCCTATGCCACGACCTGGAACCGCGCAATCCCCATCAATCGGTCACCTTGCTGGAAGCCATCGCCGACCTGGAATTCGATGCCTGCATCGGCGGCGCCCGCCGCGACGAGGAAAAAGCCCGCGCCAAGGAACGCATCTTCAGCTTCCGCGACGAGTTCGGCCAATGGAACCCGAAACGCCAGCGCCCGGAACTGTGGGAGCTATACAACGCCCACGTCCGCCCCGGCGAAAACATCCGCGTCTTCCCGATTTCCAACTGGACCGAATTGGATGTCTGGCAGTACATCGAGCAGGAAGGGATCGAACTGCCCTCGATCTATTTCGCCCACGAGCGGGATGTGGTGCGGCGCGGCGACTTGCTGGTCCCGGTCACGCCGCTGACCCCGCCACGCCCCGGCGCAACCGTGGAGCGGGTCCGCTGCCGCTTCCGCACCGTGGGCGATATCACCTGCACCGCCCCGGTGGAATCGGCGGCGGCGACGGTGGCCGAGATCATCCGCGAAACCATCGAGACCCGCGTCACCGAACGCGGCGCGACCCGGCTCGACGACCAAGTATCGGAAGCCGCCATGGAACAACGCAAGAAAGAGGGGTATTTCTGATGAACGTGATTCCCATCGCCCGCGCCCAGGCCCAACCGACCCCGGCAGCCGAGGAGCCCACCCATACCGGATTGCTGCGCTTCATCACGGCGGGCAACGTGGACGACGGCAAAAGCACCCTGATCGGTCGCTTGCTGTACGACTCCAAAAGCATCCTGGCCGACCAGCTTTCCGCCATCGAACGGACTTCGCACAAACGCGGCTTGGCGGAAATCGATTGGTCGCTGCTGACCGATGGGCTACAGGCCGAGCGCGAGCAAGGCATCACCATCGACGTGGCCTACCGTTATTTCGCCACGGCCCGGCGCAAGTTCATCATCGGCGACGCGCCGGGACACGAGCAGTACACCCGCAACATGGTCACCGCCGCCTCGACAGCGGATGTGGCGGTGATCCTGGTCGATGCCCGCAAAGGCGTGGCCACCCAGACCCGGCGGCATTCCTATCTGGCCCGGCTGGTCGGCATCCCCCGCATCGTGCTGGCGGTCAACAAGATGGATTGCGTGGATTACGACCCGGCGGTGTTCGGGCGCATCGCCGCCGATTACCGGGCCTTGGCCGGGGAACTGGGCTTCGCCGAGGTCCGCGCCATCCCGCTGTCGGCGCTCAAGGGTGATAACGTGGTCGAGCGCGGCGCGGCCATGCCCTGGTACGACGGACCCACCTTGCTCGAATACTTGGACGGCGTGCCCGCCTTGCATGATGGTTCGGAACGGCCCTTGCGCTTCCCGGTGCAACGGGTGGCGCGGGTGATGCTCGGCAACCGCGCCATCGGCCTGGACGCCGCGTTTCCAGCCGAATTCCGCGGCTATCAGGGCACGGTGGCGGCCGGGGTGTTGCGGGTGGGCGATCCGGTGCGGGTCTTGCCCCTGGCCCGCACCACGCGGGTGAAAAGCCTGATGCTGGCGGGCCAGCCGCTGCGGGAGACAGCGGCGGATAGCGCGGTGGTGGTGGAATTGGAGGACGAGGTCGATATTTCGCGCGGCGACATGCTGGCGGCGGTGGACGCGCCGCCCCGCATCGCCAGCGAGATCGAGGCGGACCTGTGCTGGCTGGCGGAAGAACCCTGGATGCCCTCGCGCCGTTATTCGCTCAAGCACACCACCCGCACGGTGCGGGCGGTGGTGCGCGAGCTGGTCTATGCCGTCGATGTGAACACCCTGGCGCGGATACCCCAACCCGCCGCCATGGCGATGAACGATATCGTTCGCGCCAAACTCAAGCTGCAACAGCCCATCCTGGCCGATACTTACGCCGAGAACCGCGTCACCGGCAGTTTCATCCTCATCGACGACGCCACCCACGACACGGTGGCGGCGGGGGTGTTGGTCTAGAACCGGGGCGTGCGCGGCGGATTCAAGCTGGAGGAAGACATCATGCCTAGCCATAGCCTGAGCGAGCATCCCCTGTTTCCCATACCCCGCGCCTTGCGCCGCCTGTCCGGCAAATCATGGGCGTGGTCCCTGGCGGTCCTGGCCTTTATCGCCCTACTGCCCGACCTCGCCCTGGCCCTGGCCGGGCAGTTGGCCCACGCGGTTTGGTTCGTGATCCATACCGTGATCGGCGTCCTCGAACTCAGTATCGAGTGCCTGGTCGAGTGGGCCTTCCACACCAGCCGCCACACCGCCCAACTCATCACCGCCTGGATTTTATTGCTGATGTTCGTGCTGCTGCTGGTCTGGGTGACGCGGCGCTGGCTGCTCCCGGCCCTGCGCGCACCGGCCAGCGACGACGACACCGCCCCGCGCTGAGCGGGCGGGGCAGCCTTGGAAACCGGCCCGATCAAGATAAAAAAGCCCTCATGGACACCCCACACGCCCATCCCAGCCCGCAAGCGCGGCTCCGCCACCTGATCTGGCTGGAGCGGCGCGACCTCTGGACCGTGGTCGCCTTCGCCATGGGCGCGGGGCTGATGGCCCTGGCGACACCCATCGCCGTGCAATCCCTGGTCAACACCATCGCCTTCGGGGCGTTGCTGCAACCCCTGGTGGTGTTGGTGGTGATCCTGTTCGCCAGCCTCGCCTTCAACAACCTATTGATCGCCTTCCAGTTCTATGTGGTGGAGATGATGCAGCGGCGCATCTTCATCCGGCTGATGGGCGACATCGCCGACCGTTTGCAGAAGGTGGCGCGGGAAGCCTTCGATGGCCGCAACGCCCCAGAGTTGGTGAACCGCTTCTTCGATGTGCTGACGGTGCAGAAAAGCGCCGCCGTGTTGCTGCTGGACGGCCTCGCCTATGGGCTGCAAGCGGTGATCGGGATGTTGCTGCTGGCCTTCTACCATCCCATCCTGCTGGCCTTCGACCTGTTATTGATCGCGGCGGTGGCGTTCGTGTTCTTCGTGCTGGGACGGCACGGGGTGGCGACCTCCATCGAGGAATCCAAGGCCAAGTACGCGGTCGCGGCCTGGCTGGAGGAAATCGCCCGCAACCCCATGTTATTCAAATGGGCCGGCAGCCCCGGTTTCGTGGCGCGGCGCTCCGACGCCCTGGCCCGCGATTATCTGGCGGCGCGGGAAGCGCATTTCGGCGTGGTGTTGCGCCAACATCTGGGGGTGTTGTTCCTGCACACCCTGGCCAACACCGCGCTGCTGGGCCTCGGGGGCTGGATGGTGATCGAACGGCAATTGACCCTGGGCCAGCTCATCGCCGCCGAACTGGTGGTGAACGCCATGCTCGGGGGCTTGAGCCGTCTGGGGAAATCCCTGGAAAGCTATTACGACCTCGCCGCCGCCATGGACAAGCTCGGCCATCTGCTCGACCTGCCGCAGGAACGCGACGGCGGCGCGACCCTCGAACCCGCAGGCGGACCCGCCGCCGTGCGGCTCCACCAACTGGGATTCCGCTACGGCGATGGCCGCGAGGTGTTCCGCGCCATCGAGGCCGAGGCCCGGCCCGGCGAACGCATCGCCCTGGTGGGGGCCAGCGGTTCGGGACGGGGCACCTTGCTGGAACTGTTGTTCGGCCTGCGCACACCGACCCAAGGCGCGGTCTTGGTCGATGACTGCGATATCCGCGATGCGAGCCTGGACAGCCTGCGCCGGGAAACCGCCCTGGTCCAAGGCATGGAAATCCTCGAAGGCAGCGTATTGGACAACCTACGCATGGGCCGCCCCGAACCCGGCCTCGCCGCGATCCGCGACACCCTCGCCGCCCTGTGCCTGGCCGACGATATCCTGGCCCTGCCCGAAGGCTTGAACACGCGGCTGAACCACCTGGGCGCACCGCTATCCCCGGAGAAGACCCGGCGCTTGCTGCTGGCCCGCGCCGTGGTCGGCCAGCCGCGTTTGCTGTTGATCCACGAACTGCTGGACGGCATCGACGCCTCCATCCGCGGCGAAGTCATCGCCTGGATCCTCAGGCCCGACGCGCCCTGGACCGCCATCGTCGCCACCCAGAGCGCCGAGGTGATGGCCTGTTGCGACCGGGTCTGGCACCTGGAGGCGGGCCGCTTACAAGAAACCCGGATGCCGGTCCCGCAACCACCCGAGCCTGCCCCAATCCCATGAACGCCCCCCATTCAAACCCCGGCCCGGCCCTCCCGGCCCTGGCCCTGACCGAAACCGCCCCAGGGGTGCAAACCCTGGCCCGCTCCCTGGTCGGCCTGTTCTGCCTGCTGTTGGTGTTCCTGGGCTTCACGCCCTGGCAGCAGAACGTCGGCGGCCTGGGTCGGGTGGTGGCTTATGCGCCCCTGGAACGCCAGCAGACGGTGCAAGCCCCGGTCGAAGGCCGGGTTTCCCAATGGTGGGTGCGGGAAGGCACCAAGGTGAAGGCGGGCGACCGCCTCGCCGAAATCAGCGACAACGACCCCGAATTGCCGCGCCGCCTGGAAGCCGAATACCAAACCCTGTTGGGCCGCATCGCCACCATCGAAGGCCGGATCGGCGCGGTGGAAAACCAAGTCCGCATGGCCGGGCAATCCCGCGACATGGCGGTGGGCGCGGCGGAAGCGCGGGTCCGCATGGCCGAGGAACGCCTACGCGCCGCCCGCCAGGCGGTAGACGCCGCCCAGGCCGGACTCGCCACCAGCCAGCTCAACCTCGACCGCCAGCAAGCCCTGCTCGCCAAGGGCCTGACTGCGACCCGCACCTACGAACTGGCCCGGCTGGAACAAACCCAGCGCCGCACCGAACTCGAACGGGCCAAGGCCGCGCTCAAGGCCGCCGACAGCGAGGTCGAGGCCATCCGCGCCGACCGCCGCAAGACCGGGGCCGACACCGAATCCGGCGTGGAGAAAGCCAGGGCCGACCTCAACAAAAGCCGCGAGGAACTGGCCTATGCCCAGGCCGAGAAACTCAAACTGGAAACCCGGCTCAACCGCCAGCGCACCCAGGTTGTCACCGCCCCGCGCGATGGCACGGTGCTACGGTTGGCGGTCAGCTCCCATTCCGAATTGGTGAAGCCGGGCGACCCGCTGGCCGTGCTGGTTCCCGACACCCAGGAACGGGCGGTGGAACTGTGGGTGGATGGCAACGACGCCCCCTTGATCACGCCGGGGCGCAAGGTACGGCTGCAATTCGAGGGCTATCCGGCGGTGCAGTTCTCAGGCTGGCCGGAAGTGGCGGTGGGCACTTTCGGCGGGGTAGTGGGCCTGATCGACGCCACCGACAACGGCCAGGGCCAATTCCGCCTCCTGGTCGTGCCCGACCCCGCCGACACGCCCTGGCCGGGCGAGCGTTTCCTGCGCCAAGGCGTCCGCGCCAATGGCTGGGTCTTGCTGAACCAAGTCTGCCTGGGCTATGAATTCTGGCGTATCTTCAACGGCTTCCCGCCGACCTATCTGCCCAGCCATCCGCCCTGGGAGCAGAAAGCGGCCAAAACGGAAAAATCCGGCGACTACGGCAAGGAGGAAAAATGAAGCGCATCGCCCTGGCCTGGATAGTGGGCTTGCTGGTCCTGGCCTGGATCGGCGCGGCCCACGCCGAGCGTTCGGAGCGCTTCAAGCTGCCCAGGCCGGACCCGTCCGCCGTCCAGGACCAGGTGCCCGTGCTGACCCTGGAAGCCGTCACCGAGGCCGCGCTACTGAGCTTTCCAGGACTGGTCGCCGCCGAACAGCGCAAGGCCGCGGCCGACGGCGAGCAACTCGCCGCCGAGGGCGGTTTCGATACCCAGCTCAAACTGCAATCGCGCTGGTCCATCGCCGGGCTGTACGAGAACCGCAATTACGATGTCTCCATCGAGCAGCCCACGGGGTTGTGGGGCACCACGTTCTTCGGCGGCTGGCGGCGCGGCACCGGCAATTATCCCGTGTACGAAGGCAAAAGCCAGACCGCCGACGCCGGCGAAGTCCGCGCCGGGGTCAACATCCCGCTGTGGCGCAACGGACCCATCGACCGCCGCCGCGCCAGCCTGGCCCAGGCCGAACTGGCCCAGCTCATCGCCGGACACGATTACGACGCCGCCTTGCTGGAACTCAAGCGGGTGGTGGCCCAGCGCTATTGGGATTGGGTGTTCGCGGGACGCCGCCGGGCGGTGGCGCGGGAACTGCTGACGATTTCCGAACGCCGCGACGCGGGGCTGCGCCAGCGGGTCGCCGCGGGCGACGCCGCCGCCATCGAAGCCACCGACAACCAAAGGACCCTGCTCGAACGCCGCGAACGCCTGATCGCCGCCGAACGAATGCTGGAACAAATGGCGCTGCAACTCGCGCTCTACTGGCGCGATGCCGACGGCGAACCGCGCATCCCCATCCCGGAACAATTGCCGGAAGCCTTCCCGGAAGCCGTCCCGCCCGATATGCACGATCTGGCCGCCCTGGTCGAAGAAGCCCGCCAGCGCCGCCCCGAGTTGCGCAAGCTGGAACAACAGCGCAAACAAGTCGAGATCGAGCGCGATCTGGCCCGGAACCAACAAGCGCCCGGCATCGATATCGCCCTGATGGGGGCACAGGATTTCGGAACCGGCACCTCCAAGCTCATCAACCGCGAAGAATTCTATGCGGGCGTCACCCTCGACCTGCCCTTGCAGCGGCGGGTAGCGCGGGGCCGCACCCAGACCGCCGAAGCCAACCTCCAGCGCCTCGCCGCCGATATCCGGCTGGCCGCCGACCGGGTCGCGCTGGAAATCAGGGACGCCGGGTCGGCGCTCAAGGCGGCGCGGCAACGCATCGCCCTGGCCCGCGAACAACGCGCCACCGCCCGCCAATTGGCCGAGGCCGAACGCGACCGTTTCGAGTTGGGCGACAGCACCGTGTTGACGGTGGATTTGCGGGAATTGGCCGCGGGCGATGCCGCCCTGGCCGAAGCCGAGGCCATGGCCACCTTTTTCAAGGCGATGGCGGATTACCGGGCGGCGTTGGGATGGCTGGATACCCCGGCCAGGGATTGAAGCCTTGGGCCTGGACCGCGCTATCAATAATCCCGGTAGGAGATTTGGGGCCGGGGCGATGGCTGCCTGGATTTGTTCAATACCAAACCCAGCAGATTGGTTTGCTCCAAGATATGCAGGGCGTGCTGGATTTCGCCGGGGGTGTTTTCCTCGTCCTCCACCACCAAGACCGCCCCATCGACCTGGGCGATCAAAGATAAAGCGTCGTCGGCCACGAACAAAGGCGGCACATCGAAAATAATCATCCGGGCCGGATACCGGGTTTTGAGCTCCCCGATCAACTCGGCCATTTCCGGGGAAGACGCCAATTCCGAACACCCTTCCCGCGCTTCCCGCCCCGGCAAGACCACCAAGCGCTCGAACCCCGGATTCACCAGGATATTCTCCAAAGCCACCCTGCTTTCCAAATGGTCCACGATACCGGATTCGACCGTCATGCCCAAATATTCGGCCACCTTGGGACGCCGGAAATCGGCATCGACCAGCAATACGCTTTGGTTGGCCTCCAAGGCCATGGCAATGGCCAGATTCACCGCGACGAAGGTTTTCCCCGCCGCCGGCGTAGCGCTGGCGATGGCGAGGCTATTCCAACCATTTTCCCGCAACTGCCGGAGGATATGGGTCCGCAATATGCGGAAAATATCGGCCCTAGGCTCGTTATAAGTCCCCATGACGATGCGGTGTTCGCGCAAGGCATCATAATTGACCGGGACGGTTTTGGTACGGGTATACCGTATCGGTCCCAAGGGCTGTATCCGGGTGATTTCGTGCATGTCCATCTCCGTGGCTGAACCCAAAACTTATAGGAATTCGGCGAGCAACCAACTCTCCCGCATGGCCGGGAAAACCAAGAGGCAGATCAAAATGACAGCCAGCACCGCGCAGGCCGCCCCGGCTTGCAGGGCCAGTTTCCGGCGCTGGCGTTGGCGGAAAAATTTGGCCTCCACTTCGCCCGGCGATTCGATATAGGGAATCACCACCAAGGGCATCAAGCCGGTCAGTTCCGATAAAGCCATATATCCCCGCAGTTTGGGATTCAGCAATTCCGCTAACAAAGCCACGCCCAAACCCGCCATGATCCCCAAGACCGCCCCGCCCAGCGCAACTTTTTTACGCACGGTCTTATCGGGGTGGGTGGGTATCATCGGTGGTTCAAGCAAGGTCAGGGTTTGGCCGTGCTGTTCTTGTTCCAAGGTTTGCACCAAGCGGGCGTCGAGCAGCTTTTCCTTGAGCTGGTTATATTTGTTCACGCTATGATCGCGCTCGCGCACCAATTCGAGATAACCTTTTTCGACCTCGGGCGACAAGAGTATCCTATGATGCAGGGCATCGATTTCAGATTTCAGGAAAACGGTTTTTTGCTGCAAGGATTCGAGTTCGGATTGGCTGGATTTATATTGGGTTTCCACCGCCAGATACATGGGGTCCAAGCTTTCCGGCGCTGTTTCGGCAACCACCTGGGCCTTGTCATTGCCCAATTGCCGTTCCAGATGGGCGATTTCCTGGTTGAGCCGCTGCCTATCGGGATGCGGGTCGGGATATCCTTTCCGGTCCAGCGCTTCGCGCTTGCGGCGGGCTTCTCCCAGTTGCCTGCGCAGCGCCTCCAGGTCCGGGCCGGTAGCGCCCGCGGGGTCGAGCGAGGCGATTTGACGCTTGAGCCGGATCACATCGGGATGGGACGGACTATATAGGGCGGATAAGCGCAGATACTTGGCTTTCAACGTATCCAGGCTATCCAGCTTGGACAGCGGGTCGCGGGTATCGAGGGCGGCTGTACCGATACGACGGGCTTTGGCCAATTCCACGGTCAAAAAGCTCAGCCTGTCCTGGGTCAGGCGGATTTGTTGCCCGGTTTCCCGGAGCTCGTTTTCCTTACGGTCCAGCGCGGCCAGGTTGCCTTGCAATTGCTCGGGCAGATTATCCTTATACGCTTGTTTATACGCCGAAATCCGGCTGTCGATGGTTTCGATTTCCTTATTCAGCTTGTCCGCTTCTCCGCTTAGAAATTCCGTCACCTTGGCGGCGCGTTGGGTGCGCTCGATATCGTTTTGCTCGATGAATAACCGGGCCAAGCGGTTGGCGACCCGCTGCGCCGTGACGGGATTATCATAGGCAAAAGAAATATTGAAGGCGATGGCATCCACGGCCTCCTGTGCGGTCAATTCTGACTTGAGGATATGGATATCGGTATCCTTTTTGAAGAATTCGATGATTTCATCCTGGCCCATCTTGCCGGAGGATACCCCATAGAGGTCTTCTTCGTGGAGGATGGCGAGTAGATGGCTGGTGGTCATGACTTTCTGGGCAATCGCCCTGATCCGTTCGCCCGCGTATTCGGTGAAGGTGGATTGGACGCTGGCTTTCGATACCGGCACGTCCATCAACAGGACGGCGGAGGAACGGTAAACCTTGGGTAGGGAATAAGCCAGACCCAAACCCATGGCCGTCACCAGCAGGGCCACCGCGATGGAATAATGTTTATGCCGCCATACCAGATGGTAATAATAGCGCAGGTTGGTTTTGATATTAGGACTCATGGCCGGCGACACGGATAAGCATGGAAACACCGCCTAGCGGCGATGGCTCTGGGGAAATTGGGTGCCGTTCGCTGCCAAAATGCGCTCGGAAGCCGGGGAATACAGTCCATATTTATAAGAATCCATGAGGTATGTGCCGACAGCGTCCCGCCTATACGGCCCCGGGCCGCTTGGATGTGCGCCGACTGGGTATCAGGATCAATACGTAAGCATTTCTACTGATTGGCCAGGGCGGTGGTCGCCCGATGATGGCCGATATTAAATAGCCGATGTCCAAATTTTAATATGCAAAATCACTTATATCCTAGCGCCCCCCTCTATCCATTAAGCTACATGTATCGGGAAGGCATTCCACGGGCATCCAGCCACCCCGTTCTATGATCCCGTATCCGGCCCAAACTTGGCCGGTCGCTCGCCTGGATTCATCCAACCGCCACATTATTGTCATGCAAAACAAATCATATTTGATCGTGGGTGGGGGCATCGTCGGACTGGCCACCGCCTATCGTTTGTCGGAGCGGTTTCCAGGGGCGCGGGTCACGCTATTGGAAAAGGAATCCGCCGTGGGGATGCACCAAAGCACCCATAACAGCGGAGTGCTGCACGCGGGGCTGTACTATGCCCCCGGCTCGGCCAAGGCCCGGCTGGCGGTGGCGGGGATACGGCAGATGGTGGCGTTCTGCCGCGAGGAGCGCATCCCCCACGAGATTTGCGGCAAGCTGGTGGTGGCGACCGCGCCCGAGGAATTGCCGCGGTTGGACGAATTGCTGCGGCGCGGCGCGGCCAATGGCCTCAAGGGCTTGCGCAAGCTCGACGCCGGGGAACTCCGGGCCGTCGAACCCCATGCCCAGGGCATCGCCGCCGTCCATGTGCCGGAGGAGGGCATCGTCGATTACCGCGCCGTCTGCGACCGGCTGGCCCGGCGGGTGCAGGAGCGCGGCGGGCGCATCGTGACCCGCGCCAAGCTGGAACGCTTGGGCAAAACCCCCAGGGGTTGGCGGGCCGGCACGGCGGAGGCCGAATTCGAGGCCGGGTTCCTCATCAACTGCGCCGGACTCCATTGCGACCGGATCGCGGCCCTGGCGGGCGAAACCGCCACGGCGCGGATCGTCCCCTTCCGCGGCGAATATTTCAGCCTGCGGCCCGCCGCCCGGCGCTTGGTGCGGCATCTGATCTATCCCGTGCCCGACCCGAGCTTCCCGTTCCTGGGCGTGCATTTCACCCGCCGCATCGATGGCGGGATCGAGGCCGGTCCCAACGCCGTGTTGGCCTTCGCCCGCGAGGGCTACCACTGGTCCAAGATCGATGGCCGCGATTTGCTGGACGCCTTGTTGTTTCCGGGACTGCACCGGTTCTTGATCCACCATGCCGCGATGGCCCGGACCGAACTGGCCCAATCCTTTAGCAAGCGCCGTTTCTGCCGCGCCTTGCAACGGCTCGTGCCCGACCTAGCCCCGGACGACCTGGAACCCGGCGGGGCCGGGGTCAGGGCGCAAGCCATGACCCCGGCGGGCGAACTGGTGCAGGACTTCGCCCTCCTGGCCCGGCCCGACGCCCTCCACGTCCTCAACGCTCCCAGCCCGGCCGCGACCGCATCGCTCGCCATCGCCGGGCATATCCTCGACCGGATCGCGGCCTGATCCCCATGGCCGTGGCTAAGGCAATGGCCCGGAACCCTACCCTGGACGGCGCTTCGGAGGACACCCGCGACGCCCCGTCCTATGGCCGGATACTCAAGTCCTCGGCCTTGATCGGCGCGGCCTCGCTGGTGAACATCGGCATCGGCATGGTCCGCACCAAGGCCATGGCGCTGTTGTTGGGACCGTCCGGCGTGGGCTTGTTGGGGCTTTATAGCGCGATTTTCGACCTGGCCCAGAGCATCGCCGGCATGGGCATCGTCAGTAGCGGCGTGCGCCAGATCGCCGAAGCCGCAGGTTCCGGCGAAACCGCCCGCATCGCCCATACCGCCGCCGTATTGCGACGCACCACTTGGTTCCTGGGGGTGTTCGGCGCGGTCCTGCTGGCCGCCTTGGCAGTCCCGGTGTCGCGGCTGAGCTTCGGCGACGCCGACCATGCCGGTGCCATCGCCCTGCTGGCGCTGGCCGTGCTGTGCCGGGTGGTCTCGGACGGGCAGGGTGCCTTGATCCAGGGACTCCGGCGCATCGGCGACCTCGCCAAGCTGGGCATGTTGGCGGCGCTCTATAGCACCCTGATCGGCGTCCCCATCGTCTATGCGCTGGGCGAGGCGGGCGTGGTGCCGTCCCTGGTCGCGGTGGCCCTGGCCTCGTTCGCCACCTCCTGCTGGTATAGCCGCAAGGTCCGCTTTCCCGCCGTCCAGTTCAAGGCGCTACAACTGCGGCGCGAGCAAATGGCCCTGCTCAGGCTGGGCTTCGCCTTCATGGCCAGCGGCCTGATGATGATGGGCACGGCCTATTTGATCCGCATCCTGTTGTTGCGCCAATTCGGTCCCGCGGCGGCGGGCCTGTACCAAGCCGCCTGGACCCTGGGCGGCCTCTATGTCGGCTTGGTCCTGCAAGCCATGGGCGCGGATTTCTATCCCCGCTTGACCGCCGTGGCCCAGGACGATCCGCAGTGCAACCGGCTGGTGAACGAGCAAGCCCATGTCAGCTTGTTATTGGCGGGACCGGGGGCCATCGCCACCCTGGCCCTCGCGCCCTGGGTGCTGCATCTGTTCTACGCGGCGGAATTCCAGGGGGCGGTGGAAGTGCTGCGCTGGCTATGCCTGGGGATGATGCTGAGGATCGTGTCCTGGCCCATGGGTTTCATCATCCTGGCGAAAGGGGCGCAGGGCTGGTTCTTCTGGAGTGAAACCCTGTGGACCCTGGTCTACCTCGCCCTGGCCTGGCTGGGCGTGGAGCGCCATGGCCTGGCCGGGGCCGGCATGGCTTTCGCGTTGGCCTATGTGTTCCATTGCCTGATGGTCTATGCCATCGCCCGGCGGCTCAGCGGTTTCGCCTGGTCCGCCGCCAATGTCCGCGCCAACCTGCTGTATCTGCCCTTGATCGCCGTAGTGTTCGGTGGCTGCTACGGACTACCCGGCGACGCCGCCCTGGCTGTGGGCCTGGCTGCGACGGCATGGGGCGGAGCCTATTCGCTGCGGAGCCTGACCACCCTGGTTCCGCCGGACCGGCTGCCCCGGCGCTTCCGGCCCATCCTGGGCGGGTTGGACGCTTTGTCCGTCCGCCGCGCCCCGGCCCAAGTGGCCAAAACCCCCGCTTTCCTCGCCAAACTCGGTTTCGCCCTCATGATCGCCACGGTATTCGGCATGTGGGTACATTGGTATGGCCGGAATTATGACTGGACCCAGGACGAGGCTTGGCCCATCCTGGAATTACCCATAAGGTGGCAATCCGCAATCAAGGATGAATACTATGGCTAAATACACAAGTAAATACCCTATAAATTTCGTTCCAAGCGGCACATTATCGGGGCTGGCACTAGCGGTTTGCTTGCTATTATCGCTAGGCTCAAAATCCCAGGCCGATGGGGATTATCGACTGAATCCCGGCGATAAGCTGGAAATCACCGTCTGGCAGGAGGAAAACCTCCACGCCGAAGTCACGGTGCAACCCGATGGCACGGTGTCCTTTCCCCTGGCCGGGCCGATCCCGGCGGCGGGGAAAACCACGGCGGAATTCCTCGAAGCCTTGAAACAACGGCTGGCCCAATTCATCCCAGGTCCCGAGGTGAATGTCCGTTTGCTGGCGGCGGAAGGTAATATGGTTTATGTCACCGGCGAGGTGGCCCACCCTGGCGGTTTCACGCTGAAGCGGCCCACCGATGTGATGCAGGCCATCAGCCTGGCCGGTGGGCTGACCGAATTCGCCCGCAAAAACAGTATCGTGATCCTACGGCGCGAGGCGGGTGGGACAACCCAATCCCTGCCCTTCGCCTATGGCGATATCGAGGATGGCGAGGGCTTGGAAGCGAATATCCAATTGCATAGCGGGGATACCATCGTCGTGCCCTGAAAAGCCGGTTTCATCACCCATACAACCGTGGGGCGATGAGCGATAGCGTAACCCTCCCTCTCCAGTAGGAAAATAAAAATAACAACATGGACGATAAACAACGGTGGGGTCATTGGGTGTGGTTGGGTTTGGCCTGTTACGGGGTGCCCGGTTATGCCCCGGCGGCGCAATGGGCGCTTTCGGGCGATCTGACCCAGCAACTACAATATAACGACAACATGAATTTCACCGCCACCCAGAAGGATACCGAATTCGGCTATCGGCTCCTCCCGGCGCTCAAGGCCGGGCTGAAAACCCTGGCTTGGAAGACGGAATTCCTGGGGCAGGGCGATATACGCCGCTACGACCATCCGCGCTGGGATTGCGATGCCTATCTTTTAGGGCTGGATAACCATTATTCGGTCCGGCGCAATCGCTTCTCACTGGCCGGGGGCTATAGCTTGAGTTGTGCCTATCAGCAACAGTTGACCGATACCGGCATCCTGGTCCCCAACACCCAGGTGGAAAACTTCCGGGTAGCCCCGTCTTGGCAGTGGCGCTGGACCCGCCGCAGCGAAATCTCCTTGGAAACCGGCTATTCCAAAACCAATTATGGCAAGACCAACCTAGCCACGCTCCCGACCAATGGCTCCACGCCGGATAACCCCCTGTCCACGGGGTTCATCGGCAATAAATCCTATTCCCTGCGGCTGGGTGCCAACCACCGTTGGAACCGCCAAATCACCGTGAATGGCGGGACTTATTTTTCGCGGGTCGAATACGCGGAGCCGGGCACGGCGACCCAGGAAATTTATGGCTTCCAATTCGGGGTCAATTATGCGCCACACCGGCGTTGGCTCCTGAGTTTGGGGGCCGGGCCGCGATGGACCCATTTCGAGGCCGTCAACCTTCTAGGTGCCGAGCAGTCCGCGCATACCGTGACCGGGAGCGTCGGCAATATCAGCCTGAATTATAAGGACCGGGAACAGCGCTATTCCATCGGCTATTCCAATTCGATCAGCCCCAGCGCCATCGGTCAGGTGCAGGACTATCACAATGTCTTTTTCGATTATGCCTACCGGGTTTCCCGGCGGGTCGTGGTGGAGACCACGGTCAATTTCCTGCATAGCGAGGCCGTGGACCCAGGCCGGTCTGGAAGTTCGGCGGATAATTTCAAGCGCGATTATGTTTCCGCCAGCGCCGCCGTGTCTTGGGAGTTCGCCAAGGATTGGCGTTTGCAGGCGGGTTATACCTATCGCTGGCAGGAATATCGGCAAACCAGCGCCACCATAGAATCGAATACGGCGATGCTTTCTATCAGTTATTCATGGGGGGGTTTTCAGGGTTCTATATAGGCCATTCAGGTGGGCCAGGAAACGCGCCCACCCTACAGCGTTTCGGAGTCCAAGGCTGGCCTTGGCCGATGCGGAAAACCAGTTATTATCCGGGCTTTTACCGGCTAGGTAAAACCCCTTATTTACAGGATATAATAATCCCAACAATATCACGCCCCATAATTTGGACCCCACCGCCCGCTATGCCCGAATAAGGCGGCTTTATAACTCCATGGACGATAGGAAACCCACCGATGGCAACGCAACATGCCCCCCGCCCGGAACTCGATCTGGTCGCGGGCGCCCGGCCCAATTTCATGAAAATCGCCCCCATCATCCGCGCCCTGGAACGCCGGGCTTCCGGCCTGGGTTGGCGTTTGATCCACACCGGCCAGCACTACGACCGGGAGATGAGCGGGGTTTTCTTCGAGGAACTCGGCATCCCGGCCCCCGATCTCGCGTTGGATGTGGGCAGCGGTTCCCATGCCGAGCAGACCGCCAAGGTCATGGTGGCTTTCGAACGGGCCTGCCTGGAACGGCGTCCGGCGGCGGTGGTGGTGGTGGGCGATGTCAATTCCACCCTGGCCGCCGCCCTGGTCGCCAAGAAGCTGGGCATCCCGGTGGCCCATGTCGAAGCCGGCCTTAGGAGCCGCGATTGGTCCATGCCGGAGGAGGTGAACCGGGTCGCCACCGACGCCATCGCCGACCATTTGTTCGTCACCGAGCGCAGCGGGGTCGATAACCTCCGGGCCGAAGGCAAGCCGCCCGGCAGCATCCATTTCGTCGGCCATGTGATGATCGACAACCTGTTCTTCCAACTCGGGCAATTGGAACGGGCGGACCGGACCGGCTGGGTTTCGACCCACTTCAAACGCGAGTATCCGCGCTACGGCGTGGCCACCCTGCACCGCCCCGCCAATGTGGACGATCCCGCCACCCTGTCCAGATTGCTGGGGGCTTTGGGCGAGATCGCCAAGGACTTGCCCCTGCTGTTCCCGGTGCATCCGAGGACACGGCGCAACCTGGAGGCGCTGGGCATCGCCCTCCATCCCGCCATCCAACTGGCCCCACCCCTGGCCTATATGGATTTCCTCAACCTGTGGAAAGACGCGGCCCTGGTCCTCACCGACAGCGGCGGCTTGCAGGAGGAAACCACGGCCCTGGGCGTGCCCTGCCTGACCCTGCGCGACAACACCGAACGCCCCATCACCCTGACCCAGGGCACCAACGTCCTGGTCGGCACCGACCACGCCGCCATCATGCGGGAAGCGCGGCGGGCCTTGGCCGGCGGCACCCGGCCCGGCGCCTGCCCGGAGTTGTGGGATGGCCGGGCCGCCGAGCGCATCGTCGATATCCTGGCGGAGCGGCTGTCATGAGGCTCCATTTCATGGGCTGCGCCATCGACAACCTGAGCATGGACGAAACCTTGGACCGCATCGCCGAGTTCGTCCGCGACGGCAGGCCGCACCAACATGTGGTGGTCAATGTCGATAAGCTGGTGAAAGCCGCCCGCCAGCCCGCGCTGCGCGACATCATCAACCGCTGCCATCTGGTCAATGTCGATGGGATGCCAGTGGTCTGGGCCGGGCGTTTGCTGGGACTCCCGATCAAGGAGCGGGTGGCGGGGGTGGATTTGTTCGAGCGCTTGCTGGGCCACGCCGCCCGCCAGGGTTGGGGCGTGTATTTCCTGGGGGCCAGGCCCGAAGTGGTGGCGTGGGTGGCGGAATTGGCCCCCCGCCGCTTTCCGGGCTTGAAGGTGGCGGGCTGGCGCGACGGCTATTGGCGGCCCGGACAAGAGGCCGAGGTGGTCGCCGCCATCCGCGCCGCCGCGCCGCAAGTGCTGTTCGTCGCCATTTCCTCGCCCAAGAAGGAGGAATTCCTGGGGGCGCACCAAGCGGCCATGGGCGTGCCCTTCGCCATGGGCGTGGGCGGCACCTTCGATGTATTCGTCGGGGCGGTGCGGCGGGCGCCCTTGTGGATGCAGCGCTCGGGGCTGGAATGGTTCTACCGCTTCCTGCAAGAGCCCCGCCGCATGTTCCGGCGCTATTTCGTGGAGGACGCCTATTTCTTCTGGCTGTTGCTGCGCGAACTGGTCTACGCCCGCCGCTGAACCCCAGGCCGGGGCGGCATCGGAACCGCCGCCTCCCCACCCACACACGATAGGGAAATCGAACCATGGAAGCCCAAATATCCCTGCCCCGAGAACTGCCCCAGGCCACCCGCCCGGTCTCGCTGACCGACGCCCGCCTGCTCGCCAAGCTGCGCGGACTGGCGGTGGACGCCCTGCGCCAGATGTACCAACCCCAGGCGGGATTGTTCGCGTTCCGCCTGCGTTTGCGGGATGGACGCCCGGTCCCGGAGGGACTGAGCCCACGCTACACGGCCATCACCCTGCTGGGATTGGTCCACGAATATCCCGATGCCGTGAGGAGCACCCTGCATGGCGACGATCCCCTGGCGCTGTGCGAACGCCTCGCCACCCAGGTGATCCAGGGCGGCAACCTGGGCGATGTGGCCCTGACCCTGTGGGCCGCGACCCTGTGGGGCCAGGACCGTCCGGCCGAGGCGCTCCGGCGGCGGCTGCTGGCCTTGCTGCTCCCGGAAGGCGGTTATCCCACGGTGGAACTGTCCTGGGCGCTGATGGCGGCCACCCTGGACCCGGTGTTGATCCGCAATGGCTGCGCGGAGCGGTTGGCCGGGCGTTTGCTGCGGGCCTTCCAGCCCGACAGCGGCCTGTTCCCCCACCGCGTCGGCGGGGACGGCGGCATGCGCGGCCATGTCGCCTGCTTCGCCGACGTGGTCTATCCCATCCAGGCGCTTTCGACCTACCACGCCCTGACCGGCGAAGCCGCCGCTCTCGCCGCCGCCCGGACCTGCGGCGAACGGGCGGTGCGGAACCAGGGACCGGACGGGCAATGGTGGTGGCATTTCGACTACCGGACGGGCGAGCCGCTGGAACGCTATCCGGTCTACACCGTGCATCAGCACGGCATGGGACCGATGGCGCTGGCGGCCCTGGCCGACGCCGGCGGCCCGGCCTTCCCGGCGGCGGTGTCCAAGAGCCTGGGCTGGCTGGCTTATACCCCGGAGATCGACGGCTCCATCATCGACTGGGACCACCAACTGATCTGGCGCAAAGTGGCCCGCCGCGAACCCCCGAAACTCGCCCGCAAACTGCAAGCCGGGCTGAGCTATCTGCACGCGGGCCTGAGGATGCCGGGGCTGGATGGGTTGCTGCCGCCGAGGACGGTGGATTTCGAATGCCGCCCCTACGAATTGGGCTGGCTGCTCTACGCCTGGCCCGCCGAGTGAACCCCACCGCGCCAACACACACCGAGGACAACACCATGGACAACCGCATCGCCCGGGCCGACATCATGGCGCGGCGCTTGGCTTGGGGTGCCCGCCAAGTGGGGATCGCCCGCACCTTGACCGGGCTGGCGCGGCTGGCCGCGCTGCGGCTCCGCCATCCCGCCCAGGGCCGCATCAGAACCTGCGTCGGCGGCTTGGATATCTTCTTCAACTATCCCTCCCAACTCATGCCCATGCTGGTGGTGTTCCAAGACCTGTTGGAACCCGAGTTGGCGATGGTGGCGGACTGCCTGGGACCGGGCCGGGTCGCCATCGACGTGGGCGCGTCCATCGGCACCTGGACGCTGTGCGCGGCCCGGACCGGAGCCTTGGTCCATGCCTGCGAACCGGACCCCGAGAACTTCGCCAGCCTCGGCCAGAATCTCGCCCGCAACGGGCTGGAATCCGGGGTGCGGCTCTACCGCCAAGCGCTGGGTTCCGGCGAGGGCTGGGGCGTCAACGCCCCGGAAGACCGGCTGTATCTGAACCAGGTCAGGCTGGCCGACGCCAGCGCCGCGGGCGGCACCGGGACGCGGGTACAGACCCTGGAAGGTTTCGTGCGCGATCTGGGCCTGGACTCCGTGGACCTGTTGAAAGTGAACACGGCGGGCTGCGAAAGGGAAGTGCTGGCCGGCGGCATGGCCTTGTTCCGCCAACGGCGGATCGGCCTGGCGATGTTCCTGGACGGGCTGGCGGTGCGGCCCTGGTTGGACGAACTCAGGGCGTTCGCCTACACCCTGGGGGTCCACGACGGGCGGCGTTTCATCCCGGTGGCGTCCAGCCACGACCTGGACCGGGTCCGGCCCGGCCCGATGAGCCGCTATGTGGTGGTCCAGCGCGACGCGGCACAGGCGGCCCGATGAACCCGGAAGCAGGAGGCCCGCCGCCCGCCATCGCCACCGTGCTGGTCAACTGGCAAGGGGCCGACGACACGGTCGAATGCCTGGAAAGCCTGTTCGCCAGCGATTATCCCGGCCAATCCGTGGTGGTGGTCGATAACGGTTCGCCCGACGATTCCCTGGCCAAACTGGTGGCCTGGGCCGAAGGGCGCTACCCGGTGCCGTTATCCGCGCCCGCCGCCGACGGCCCGCCGCCCGCGCCTTGCCCCAAGCCGGTGTCCTATGCCCGGCTGGATTTGGACACGGCGGCCCTGGGGCGCGGCTGGCTGCCGGGCGTCCGGCTCTACCTGATCGCGGCGGGCAGGAACCATGGTTTCGCCGGTGGCGTGAACATCGGCCTGCGCTTCGCCCTTGCCAACCCGGCCCTGCGCTATGCCTGGGTGTTGAACAACGACACGGTGGTGGCGCGGGATTGCCTGTCGCGGATGGAGCGGCGGATGCGCGACGCGCCCGCCGCCGGGATGTGCGGCTCGCGCATCCTGTTCTACTGGCAGCCGGAAACGGTGCAGGTTTTGGGCGGGGCCGCGTTCCGGCCCTGGCTGGGCACGAGCCGCCTGCTCGGCCATCGCTGGGCGGCGGCGCGACAACCCGACCCCCGGCAACTGGAACGCGATTTCGACCATCTCAGCGGCGCGTCCATCCTGGTGTCGCGCCGCTTCCTGGAAGACGTGGGCTTCATGGACGAGGGCTATTTCCTGTATTTCGAGGAAATGGACTGGGCCATGCGCGGCAAGCGGCGCTATGGGCTGGTCTACGCCGACGACGCCCTGGTTTATCACAAAGAAGGCGCGTCTATCGGTTCCAGCCACCGCCACCAGAAACGCAGCCCGCTGTCCGTGTTCTTCATGGTCCGCAGCCGCTTGCGCTTCACCCGCAAATTCTTTCCCTGGGCCTTGCCTTCGGTGCTGGCCTATTCCCTCGCCACCGCCCTCCGCGCCCTGTGCCAAGGCCGACGCGCCCAGGCGCGGGCCATGTTCTCGGCCCTGTGCGGCCTGAGTCCCCAACGAGCCTTGGGCTGGACGCCCGACCCATGAGGAAGCCTATGGATATCATCCCACCCGTCGCGACCCCTCCGCGTTCGGTTTTCATCGCCTGGACGCCGTTCCAGCGGCGGCAACTGTCGATGGCCCCGCTGTTGGGCTTCGAGCCGGTGTTCATGCCGCTGGGCCAGGGACCGCGCCCCCTGCGGCCCTTGCAATATCTCCATCACGCCCTGGCCACCCTGGATTTCCTGCGCGGGCGGCGGCCCGAGACGATCTGGGTGCAATTGCCGCAGGTGCCCTTGCTGAGCGCGGCGCTCTGGCATCGGCGCTGGGTGGACCCGAAGGTCCGCATCATCGCCGATTGCCATAACCGCATCCTCAACCCGCCCTGGAACCGCTGGCCCGGACTCAAGGCGCAGCTGAACGCCTGCGACGCCGTGGTGGTTCACAACCGCACGGTGCTGCCCAAGGTCGAGGCCCTGGGCATCCACCCCGGACTGCTGCGCATCCTGGAAGACCCGCCCGCCCTGTTGCGGCGGGTGGCGCGGTCCGCCGCGCCCTATCCCAAGCCTTGGGTGTTGTTCCTCGCCAGTTTCAACCCGGACGAGCCGATCCAGGAACTGTTCGCGGCGGCGCGGTTGGCCCCGGATATCCATTTCGTGCTGGCCGGGGAGTCCGGGCGGGCCAGTGGCCGCCACGTCCTGGCCGATCCACCGCCCAACGTGGTCCTGCCGGGCTATCTGAGCGGTGAGGCGCTGGATACGGCCATCCTGGAAGCCGACGCGGTGCTGGCCCTGACCAAGCTGGAGGACGCGCAACTGAGCAGCGCCGCCGAGGCCATCGGCGCGGGACGGCCCATGGTGCTGTCCGACACGCCGGTGACGCGGGAGATGTACCACCAAGGCGGGGTGTTCGTGGATACCTACGATCCGGCTTCCATCGTGCGCGGCTGCCAGACCGCCATCGCCGAGGCCGGGCGGCTGGGGGCCGAATCCCAGGCGCTGCGGGAAGAGCGCTACCGGCGCTGGTGGACCCAGGCCGCGGCCATCGGGGATTTGCTGGACCTGGACCGGGTGCCGCCGGACTCCGCCCCGGTGGTTGTGTGATCCACAGCCCGCCGGGGCGCGAACCCAGGTCCGCGCGGACCGGCCCCAAGCCTTAGAACCACAAGGAAAACCGTGATGCGTGTCTTTTTCTCCACGCCCATACCGCTGGGCAGCGTGGGCGTCGGCGCGACCGCCCTGGAACAGGTGCGCGGCGCCGCCGAAAACGGGGTCGAGGTGGTGGTCTGCACCACGGGCGTGGACCCCAGGGCCGAAATCCCGCCAGGGGTGCGGATCGTCCGCAGCCTGGGACTGGGCCGCTGGCGCGTCCCCCACCGGGCCTTGGGCCTGGAGCGGGCCTTCCGCTGGAACGATTACATCGGCGCCAGCCTGCTCCGGCGGCGGGGACCGGGCGGCTTCGACCTGGTGCATTGCTGGCCGGGCTGGGCGCAGGGCACGCTGACGGCGGCGGCGGAACTCGGCATCCCCAGCCTGCGCGAAGCCCCCAGCGCCCATACGGCGGAAGCCCTGGCCCAGGCGGCGGCGGAGCAAAGCGTCGTCCCTATCCCGCTCGCGGCCCGCGATCCCTTCCGCAACGATCCGGCCAAAATCCGCCGCGAGGAGATCGATTACCGGCTGGCGAGCGCGGTGTTGACACCCTCGGCCTACGTGGCGGAAACCTTCGCCCGGCGCGGCCATCCCGAAAGCCGCTTGATCCGCCACCGCTACGGCTATAGCCCCGAGCGCTTCCCCCATCCAGCCCCTCCCCAGGCCACGCCGGGGCGGCCCTTCACCGTATTGTTTGTGGGCCTGTGCCAACCGCTCAAGGGAGTGCATTACCTGCTGGAGGCTTGGTACCGCTCGGGCGCGTACCGGCACGGACGGCTGCGCCTCGTGGGCGGCTGGGTGCCGGGCTACCGCGAAGCCCTGGCCGAACGCTTGGCCCACCCGTCCATCGAGGTGTTGCCCTTCAGCCCGGAGGTCGCCGTTCATATGCGGGAGGCCGATGCCTTCGCCCTGTCTTCCGTGACCGAGGGCAGCGCCATTGTCACTTTCGAGGCCCAGGCCATGGGCTTGGCCTTGTTGGTGTCGGATGCCACCGGGGCCGATATGGCGCATGGGGTCCAAGGCTTCCAGCACCCCGCCCGCGATGTCGAAGCGCTGGCCGGTCATTTGGCCTTGTGCCTGGACCAGCCCGAATTGCTGCTGAGGATGCGCCGGGCCGGTTTCGAGCGTCGCGACGCCTTGTCGTGGCGTGAGGCCGGGCGGCGGCTGGCCGACATCTACCGGACGGTCGCCCAGGATTGAGGCGATTTGGCTCCCGGCCCTGACCACCCCACCGGTAGTGATCCCGGTCGCGAAGGATTCGGAATCTCGCCGCTCCGGGCAGATCCGCATCGCCGCCAGCGCGGGGTATTGGGAACGCCGTGGCGCGGTTCCCAAGGTCCCGCCTTGGTATTAACTTATTCCAAGCCGCCATGTTCCCGGCAAAACACTCCCAGCCGGTTATCGATAATTCCTGCCCTCTGGATTCCCAAGCCCAGGCAAAAAACCGGAAACATGGTCCAGCCCGGACCCCCGTAGGTATATTTAACTATTGTCAATCAGCAAGAGCCTATTGGACAATTCGGTATATACAATGCCCCGCATAGCCCATCACGGACCGTCGGATTGCTTAATCGGATAAGCAGTACGGCGCAAGGATTCCGCCGGGTGTATTGGATATTGGCTCAAACCCTGACCTTAGCGCCAAGATCGGAGGTATTTTCCAGTGGGGTGGCTTGGCGGTTCCAACGGATGGAAACGCCATCGAACGACCAAGTTCAACAACAAAACAAGGAAGTCTCGCCATGAAGGACCGACGCAGGCAGGGAACCGTCAGGCTTAACTATACCAAACTCCTCGCTTTGATCCGCACCGTCGATAGCCTCATCATCGTGTTATCCCTTGAACTGGCGATAAGGTTAGTGAACCAAACCCTTGATACCTGGTATGTTCTCAACGATGGCCATAGATATTGCGCCTTGGCCGGAGTTTTACTATTCCAGTTTTTCGCCGATTATTACGAAGTCTATTACGCTTGGCGCGGAGCCTCGCAGGATAACGAATCGGTCCGGCTGGGCTGGTCCTGGTTCTGCGCGATGGCAGCCATCATGGCACTGTTGGCCTGCTTCAAATCGGGCGTCGAGCTGTCCTTGTTCGTCACGGCGGCATGGTTCTGCGTTTCCTTCCTGGCCTTGATCCTGGTCCACGAACTGGGCCGCGGTTGGCTGGCCTTCCTCAGGCGGCGCGGCCTGAATTCGCGGCGGGTGGTGATCGCCGGGGCCAACGACCTGGGGGCGCGGCTGGCCGGGGCCTTCGCCGCCATGCCCTGGCTGGGGTATTGCTTCGCGGGCTACTACGACGACCGCGGTTTCCAGCAGGGCCGCCGGCTCGCCTGCCCGGAGCGGCTGTACGGCGGCGATTTCAACACCCTGGTCCAACGCGCCCGCGACGGCGAAATCGACGAAATCTTCATCGCCATGCCCATGCGCTCGGAACAGCGGGTCGCGGAACTGATGAACCTCCTGTCCGACACCACGGCCAGCGTGTATTACGTGCCGGACGTGTTCGTGTTCAACCTGGTCCGCTCGCGCCTGGACATGGTCCAGGGCATCCCCTGCATCACGGTCCATGGTTCGCCGTTCAAGCATCAGCCCGTCGATGGCTTCCTCAAGCGGGCGGAGGATGTAGTGCTCTCCTTCGCCATCCTGGCCCTGATCGCCGTCCCCATGGTGTTGATCGCCACCGCCGTCAAGCTGGACTCGCCCGGCCCGGTCCTGTTCAAGCAGAAACGCTACGGCATGAGCGGCGAACCCATCGAGGTCTGGAAATTCAGGACCATGACCGTGCAGGAAAACGGCGCGACCGTGACCCAGGCCACCCGCAACGACGCCAGGATCACCCGCCTGGGCGGCTTTTTACGCCGCTATTCCCTGGATGAGTTGCCGCAATTCATCAATGTATTGCAAGGCCGTATGTCCATCGTCGGACCCCGGCCCCACGCCGTGGCCCATAACGAGTATTACCGTAAGCAGATCAACGGTTATATGCTGCGGCATACCATCAAGCCGGGGATTACCGGGCTGGCCCAGATCAATGGTTGCCGGGGGGAGACCGATACCCTGGACAAGATGGAACGGCGGGTGGTCTACGACCTGGAATATATCAGCCATTGGCAGGTATGGCTGGACCTCAAGATTATCTTCCTCACCATTTTCAGGGTGGCGCACGATCCGAATGCGTATTAGCGCATCCCGCCGGTCACAGGTCCGGCCAGCTTGGGAAGCAGGGAATCAAGCAGACCAATATACTTAACCACGGCGATGGTTCCGCGCCAGGGATCAGTATGAATACCTAACGGGTTCACAGCCCATGGATTTACCCGTAAACTGCGGACAAGCTGGCTGATCCTTGGAGGATTTTCCAAGGCGGCGAAAAAGGGATAATCAATAAATCGCGCGGGCCGGAATGCCCGCCGGAAAAGGAGTTTCACCGGATGAGCAGGACGTCATCGAAACCGCGGGGCGGGCGCTCCGGCCTGACCTGGGCGATGGCTTGGGGATTGGCCGCGCTGATTTCCTATAGCCACGCCACCGGCCAAGCCCCGTCCATCCCGGACGCCTCGGGCTTGAACCAAGCCCTGGCCGCGCGTCACGACCTCACCCTCACCGCCGCCAGCCCCGACGGGCGTTGGCTCGCCAGCGTCAGGCCGGATGGCTGGGTCGAGCTACACGATCTCGCCACCGACCAGACCCCGGCGACCCTGCTGGGACGGGCCGGTGCCCGCGTCACCGGCCTGGCCTACAGCCCCGACGGCGCGACCCTGGCCGGCGGCCTGGACGATGGCCATATCCTGCTGTGGGACCCGGCCACGGGACAGGAGCGGCGGGTGTTGCCGGCGGGGCAGGGCGGCACCATCGAACTCTTGAGCTTCAGCCCCGGCGGCCGCCTCATCGCCAGCAGCGCCCAGGACCATCTCATCAAGTTGTGGAACACCCCCACCGGTACCTTGAACCACGTCCTGTCCGGCCACGCGGGCGCGGCCCTCTCGACCCTGGCCTTCGAGGCCGACGGCCATACCCTGGTCAGCAGCGGCGGCAATCAGATCAAGCGCTGGGACGCGGTGTCCGGGCAAGAAATCGCCGTGGCTTCCGGTCTCGCGGCCCTGCCCGGCAATGTCGATACCCGCCCCGGCGGTGGGGTGGCGGGCATCGCCCAGAACGGTCAGATCGGCCTGTGGCAATTCGACGGCGGCGGACTCCAGCCCCGGCCCGGACTCTTGCCGGAACAGGAGGGGGTGGAGCAACACGCCGTGGCCTTCAGTGCCGACGGTGCCCATGTGGCCGGAATCGGCGCGGACAACCGGGTGCGGATTTGGGATAGCGCCAACGGCGCCTTGCGGCAAACGCTGGCGGCGGGGGCGGGCGTGCATTTCACGGCGGCGGCTTTCGATCCAGGCGGCGGCGTATTGGCCCTGGGGGCGGACAACCAGACCCTCACCTTGTGGGATATCGGCACCGGAGCCTTGGTCGCGGCCCCGATCCCGACCGGCGACACCCTCGCCACCCTGGCCTATACCGCGGGCGGAGCGGAGTTGATCGGCCAGGGCCAATCCGGGCGGATCGCGGTATGGAGCCTGCCCAATGGCGCACCGCGCTATGCCGCCCAGGGCGCGGCCCCGGTCGCGGGCGGTGCCTGGAACATGGCCGCGGCCAGCACGGCCAATCCGGTCGGCCCGGCCCCGTCCAACGCCGCCGCAACGGCCCGCGCCGCCACCCAAACAGCCCCGGCGGCGGGCATCCCAGCCCTGGCGAACCCAAACCGGAAGCCTGGCAAATTCTCGAAGAAAGCCCAGTGGAAAGGCATCACGGCCCTGACGATCAACCGGGACGGCAGCCTGTTGGGCGCGACCGGCCGGGGCGGCACCCTGCGCATCCTCGGCAGCGATGGCAAGCGGCGCTGGACCTTGCGCGGCCACCACGGCCAGAACGTCACCGGAGCCGCCTTCCTGCCGGATGGCAAGCGCGTGGTCAGCATCGGCCGCGACAGCGAAGCCACGATCTGGGACACCACCAGTGGCCGGACCACGGCGGTGCTGCGGGGCGCGGAGCAAGCCCCCAGGGCGGTGGCGACCGCCCCGGACGGCCATATCGCCGTGGCCGGCGAGGACACCCGCATCCTGTACTACAACGGCCAGGGCAAGCTGGAACGCATCCTCAAGGGCCACCGCGATTTCGTGAACAGCCTCGCCTTCAGCCCGGATGGCCGCATCCTCGCCAGCGGTTCCGCCGACACCGCCCTGATCCTGTGGTCGGCGGACACCGGGCAAGCCCTGCGGACCCTGCCTTGCGGGGCCGAGATCAACGCCCTGGCATTCAGCCCGGACGGGAAACAGGTGGCGGTGGGCACCGCCGACGGCCTGGTCGGCCTATGGGAAACCGGCGGGCGCTTGGTGCGGGTTTTCTCCGGGCATAGCGCCGCCGTCAGGAGCGTGGCTTTCAGCCGCAACGGCCAGCGCTTGGCCAGCGGGGGCGAGGATGCCAAGGTGGCGATCTGGTCCCTGCCCGACGGCAAGCTCCGCAAAGTCCTGGCCGAAACCAGCCCGGTCAACGGCTTAGCCTTCGGCCAGGGCCGGCACCTGTTCACCGGCGGCGAGGACGACCGGCTCGACGATTGGGATACCGATAGCGGCGGCAAGTTCAAGACCTCCCAGGCCGAACCGCGGGCCGCGCTGATCTGGCTGGGCCGGGTGTTGGACTGGTTGGTGCCACCCGCCGAGGCGGCGATTCCCGCAGCGCCCGGCGGTCCACTCCTCATCATCACCCCGGACCCGCCCGCCAACCCCGCCCGCGTCAGCCCCGATTTCAGCGCCTATTACACCGAAATCCTCCGCGCCGAAGGACTCAACGAATTCGCCGTCAGCCCGATGGGGTCGGTCAACGCCGCCCTGCTCGCGGCCTACGACGTGGCGATCCTCGGCCCCATGGCCCTGACCGCCGCCCAGGCCACGCTGCTCGATACCTGGGTCAACGACGGCGGCAACCTCATCGCCATGCGCCCGGACCCGCTGTTGGCGGGCCTGCTGGGCATCACCCCGGCCGGGACCGGCCTCGCCGACGGCTATCTCCTGGTGAACTACGGCCAGTTGCCCGGCAACGGCATCGGCAACGACGGCCAACCCATGCAGTTCCACGGCACCGCCGATCCCTACACCCCCACCGCCGGGACCGGCACCGTCGGCGTCGCCCGGCTCTATAGCGATTTCTCCACCCCGACCGCCTATTCCGCCATCACCCTGCGCGGCGGCATCGGCGCGGGCGGCGGTTTGGCCGCGGCCTTCGGCTACGATCTCGCCACCGCCATCGTCTACAGCCGCCAGGGCAATCCGGCCTGGGCCGTCCAGGAGCGCGACGGGTTATCGCCGATCCGTTCGGACGACAAGTTCTACGGCAACGCCAGTTTCGATTTCCAAGCGGACTGGGTCGATCTGCTGCGCGAGGTGGCTGTGCCCCAGGCCGACGAACAGCAACGCCTGTTGGTCAACCTCATCCTCGCCATGAACCAGGCCAAGAAACCGCTGCCGCGCTTCTGGTACCTGCCCTTCGGCAAGAAGGCGGCGGTGGTGATGACCGGCGACGACCACGCCAACGGCGGCACCGCCGGGCGTTTCGACCAATTCATCTCGTTGAGCCCCCAAGGCTGCAACCTCGACAATTGGGAGTGCGTCCGGGGCACGTCCTATCTCTATCCCGATTCGCCCTTGACCGGTGCCCAGGCCAGCGCCTACGCCGCCCAGGGCTTCGAGGTCGGGCTCCATGTCAACACCAATTGCGCCGATTTCACCCCCGCCACGCTGGAAGCCTTCTACGTCCAGCAACTCGCCGCGTTCCAAACCCGCTATCCGGGGATCGTCCCGCTCACCCAGCGCCATCATTGCATCGCCTGGAGCGATTGGACCACCGGGGCCACGGTCCAGGTCAACCACGGCATCCGCCTCGATACCAGCTATTACTTCTGGCCGCCGATGTGGGTGCAGGACCGTCCGGGCTTCTTCACCGCCTCGGCCACGCCCATGCGCTTCGCCGCCCCGAACGGCGGCCTGATCGACAACTACCTGGCGGTCAGCCAGATGACCGACGAATCGGGCCAGACCTATCCCTTCACCATCAACACCCTGCTGGACCGGGCCATCGGTCCCGAGGAAGACTATGGCGCCTACACCCTCAACGCCCATACCGACACGGCGATAGAAACCGAATCCACCACCGCCGTGGCCTCGGCCCAAACCCGCGGCATCCCCGTGGTGACTTCCGCCCAGATGCTGGGCTGGCTGGACGGCAAGAACGGCGCGGCCTTCACCGCCCCGAGTTGGAACGCCACCAGCGGGCAGTTGACCTTCGGCGTCGCCCTGCCCGGACTCGACGCCCAGGGCAAACAACCGGCCAACGGCCTGCAAGCCATGCTCCCGCTCCATTTCGCCGGCCAGACCTTGGCCGGGCTCACCAAGGCGGGGGCGGCGGTGGCCTATTCGGTCAGGCCAGTCCATGGCGTGGAATACGCCCTATTCACGGTGGCGACCGGCGCGACCCGGCCCACCGATTTCAACACCTATGTCGCCCGTTACACGGCGGACACCACACCGCCCCAGACGGGCCAGTTGTCCCCCGCGGCCGGCGGCACCGCCAAGCAAACCGCCGTGGTCAGCGTGGCTTTCAATGAAGCCATGGACCCGGCCAGCATCAACGCCAGCAGTTTCCGGCTGCGCGACGGCAACGGGGCGGCGGTGGCGGCGCGGCCCCGCTATTCGGCCTATACCCGCACGGCCAGCCTGACGCCGACCGCGCCCTTGGTGGCCGCGACCAATTACACCGCCACCCTCAGCGGCACCGGCACCACGCCCGCCACCGACCTGGCGGGCAATCCGCTCGGAGCCGACCGGGTTTGGTCCTTCACCACCGAAACCGCCCCTTGCGCCGCCCAGCCGTGCAGCCTGTGGGACGCCACCACCCGGCCCGGCATCGCCTCGATCAACGATCCGAACCCGGTGGAACTGGGCGTGCAATTCAAATCCGACGCCAACGGCTGGATCACCGGGCTCCGCTTCTACAAGGGCGCGGGCAATACCGGCACCCATATCGGCAGCCTGTGGAGCGGCGGCGGCCAACTCCTAGCGCGGGCCAATTTCGCCAACGAAACCGCCAGCGGCTGGCAACAAGTCGATTTCGCCAACCCGGTGGCGGTCACGGCGGGCACGACCTATGTCGCCTCCTATCACGCGCCCAACGGCTTCTACGCGGGCGACAACAATTTCTTCACCGCCAGCGGGGTGGACAATCCGCCCCTGCACGCCCCGACCAACGCGGCGGTCCAGCCCGGCAACGGGGTCTATGCCTATGGCACCACCCCGGTCTTTCCGAGCGACAGCTACCAGGCCACCAATTATTGGGTGGACGTGGTGTTCTCCAACCCGGTGCCCGGCCCGCCCACCATCACCACCACGAACCTGGGCCCGGCGACGGTGGGCCTCGCCTACACCGCCAGCTTGGTGGCCAGCGGCGGCTTGCCCCCCTATGCCTGGTCGATCAGCGCCGGAGCCCTGCCCACCGGGATCACCCTCGACTCCGCCACCGGCAAGTTGACCGGCCTCCCGACCATGGTGGGCACGGCCAGCTTCACGGTGCGGGTGGTCGATGCCACCGGCACCGTGGCCAACCGGGCCTTCAGCCTGATGGCGCAACCCGGCCCTCTCAACATCCTCACCGGCAGCCTGCCCGACGCCACCGTGGGCGCGGCCTATGCGGCGACCCTGACCGCCGCCGGAGGCAGTCCGCCCTATACCTGGTCCCTGGCCACCGGGAGCGGCCTGCCCGCCGGGCTGAGCCTGGATAGCGGCAGTGGCGTCATCGGCGGCGTGCCCGGCACCGCCGGAACCTATAGCTTCACGGTGCGGGTGACCGCCGCCGAAAGCAGCGCGACCCGGACCCTGGGCATCAAGGTGGGGGCCACGCCGTCGAGTTTCTCGATCTGGCCCGCCACGGCGGTACCGGGGCGGGTGGATTCGGGACCGGATCGCCCGGTCGAACTGGGGGTGAAATTCAAATCCGATGTGGCGGGCGCGATCAGCGGCATCCGTTTCTACAAGGCCGCCGCCAACACCGGCCCCCATGTCGCCCATCTCTGGAATGGCGGCAATGGCAACCGGCTGGCGACGGCCAGCTTCGCCCATGAAACCGCCTCGGGCTGGCAACAGGCGGATTTCGCCACGCCGGTCGCCATCGCCGCCAACACGGTCTATGTGGCGTCCTACCACACCGGCACGGGCCATTACAGCGAAGACATCAACTACTTCCAGGCCGGCGGCGTGGACGCGCCTCCGCTCCATGCCTTGCGGAACGGTGCCTCGGGCCCGGATGGGGTGTTCGTATACGGCAACGGCGGGGTGTTCCCGAACCGGGCGGCCACTTCGACCAATTACTGGGTGGATGTGGTGTTCACCCGGACGCTGGCCAGCAAGCAGGGCCGGTGATGGTGGCGGGTCAGCCGGCGGCGCTTGGCCATCGGTATCCCCGCATGCATAGCGGAAACGCGCCGGGCGGACGGGCATGGACTCGAAGCCTCCAACAACCAGAGGAACAACGATGATGGAAAGATCGAACACCAGGGGGGAAGGCCGGCTGCCGGGCCGGGCCGGAGCCGTGCGGCTTGGGCTGTTGTGCTATGCCCTGGCCGGGCCGGGGAGCGGAGCCTGGGCGGCCTGTACCGGCAATCCCGTCGCCGTGGAGAATTGCCTGTCCGGCGCTTCGGGCTGGGATATCGACGGGGCGGGCGACGATTCGATCCAGGGTTTCGCCGACAATATCAGCGTGAACCTGGGCGGGACGGTCAATTTCAAGGTCAAGACCGCCGCCCGCGCCTACCGCCTGGATATCTACCGCATGGGGTATTACCAAGGGAACGGGGCGCGGCGGGTCGCGACGTTGCGGCCTCCGGCCGGCCGCCTTCCGCAAACCCAGCCCCCCTGCCTCACCGAGGTCGGCACCGGGCTGTACGATTGCGGCAACTGGGCGGTTTCCGCCACCTGGACCGTGCCCGCCAGCGCCGTTTCCGGCATTTATTTCGCCAAGCTGGTCAGCGAGGACGCGACCACGCCCGGTGCCAGCCATATCTTCTTCATCGTGCGCGACGACGCCCGCCACGCCGATATCCTGTTCCAGGCTTCCGACACCACCTGGCAAGCCTATAACGACAGCATCAACGGCCAGAACCTCTACACCGACACCCGTTGCGGGCAATGGGTCGCCTCTTGCCGCGCCTACAAGGTGAGCTATAACCGGCCTTTCCATACCCGCGTGTTCGAATCCAACGATTGGGTATTCAACGCCGAATACCCGATGGTGCGCTGGCTGGAGGCCAACGGCTACGACGTGGCCTATTCCACCGACACCGACACCGACCGCAACGGCGGCCTGATCCTGAACCACAAGGTTTGGATGTCCAACGGCCACGACGAATATTGGTCCGCCGGGCAGAAAACCAACGTCGAAGCCGCCCGCGACGCCGGGGTCCATCTGGCGTTCTTCAGCGGCAATACCTTGTTCTGGAAAACCCGCTGGGAGAACAGCCTCGACGCCAGCGGCACGCCCTACCGCACCCTGGTCTGCTACAAGGAAACCTATGGCGACATCACCGATCCCAAGGATTCCCCGGCCGGCGGTTTCGTCTGGACCGGCACCTGGCGCGACCCCAGTTCCAGCCCGCCCGCCGACGGGGGCGAACCGGAGAACGAGGTCAAGGGCAATATCTTCCGCCTCAACGCCGGCAACTACGCCATCAGCGTGCCCGCCGCCGAGGGCAAGCTGCGGTTCTGGCGCGGCACCCATGTCGCGACCCAGACCAGCGGCGCGATGGCCCTGGCCCCCGGCAGCCTGGGGGCCGAGATCGATGTGCCCGAAGACAACGGCGTCCAGCCGCCGGGCCTGGTCCGGCTGTCCGCCAACCCCATCACCGACGGTTCCAACTTCCTGCTCGATTACGGCGTGACCTACGGTGGCGGCACCACCACCCACGCCATGACCTTGTACCGCGCCCCCAGCGGCGCCCTGGTGTTTTCCAGCGGCACCTACCAGTGGTCCTGGGGCTTGGACAACCACCACGACAATACCGCCCTGGGTGCCACCACCCATGCCGCGATGCAGCAAGCCACGGTGAACCTGTTGGCGGACATGGGGGCGCAACCGGCCAACCTACAGGCGGGACTCGCGGCAGCCACCGCCTCGACCGACCATACCGCGCCCAGTTCGGCCATCACCGCCCCGGCCAACGGGACGAACGTCGCCAGTGGCGGCACCGTCACCATTTCCGGCACGGCGACCGACAGCGGCGGCGGCGTGGTGGGCGGGGTCGAGGTTTCGACCGATGGCGGCGCGACTTGGCATCCCGCCAGCGGGCGCGGTAGCTGGAGCTACGCCTGGACCGCCACCGGCAGTGGCGCCCACAGCCTCCGCAGCCGCGCCGTGGACGACAGCGGCAACCTGGAAACCCCCGCGGCGGGCGTCGGCGTAACCGTGGGCGGTGGCGGCGGCACACCGACCTGTCCCTGTACGATCTGGCCCGGCACCGCCGTGCCCGGCGTCGCCGCCGATAGCGATGCCGCCGCCGTCGAACTCGGCGTGAAATTCACGGCGGACGTGGATGGCGTTATCACCGGCATCCGCTTCTATAAAGGCACGGGCAACACCGGCACCCATGTTGGCAAGCTGTGGAGCGGCGGCGGCACTTTGTTGGCCTCCGCCACCTTCGGTGCGGAAACCGCCTCCGGTTGGCAACAAGCCAACTTCGTCACGCCGGTGGCGATCACGGCGGGTATGACCTATGTCGCCGCCTATTTCGCGCCCAACGGCCATTACGCCGCCGACGCAGGCTATTTCGCCAGTTCCGGTCGCGACAACAACCCCTTGCACGCTTTGAGCGGCACGACCGCGGGCGGCAACGGCGTATACACCTATGGCGCGGCCGGGGGCTTCCCCAGCAGCAGCTACGCCTCGACCAATTATTGGGTGGACGTGGTGTTCACGCCCGGCCCAGCGCCGTTATCCATCGGCACCGCCAGCCTGCCCAATGGCACCACCGGGACGGCCTATTCGGCCACGTTGACGGCCAGCGGCGGCACCGCGCCCTATACCTGGTCTCTTGCCGGTGGCGCGTTGCCGCCCGGCCTCGCGCTCTCCGGCGGCGGCGCGATCTCCGGCACGCCCACCACGGCGGGCGGCTACGGCTTCACGGTGAAGGCCACCGACAGCCGTTCCTTAAGCGCGAGTCAACCCCTCAGTATCACCGTCGCCGCCCCGGCGGCGAACACCAGCTTGTTCGGGGCGGCGGTGCCGGGCGTGGCCGATGACGGCCCCGACAGCGCCGTGGAATTGGGCGTGCGCTTCAAATCCGATAGCGCGGGCCGGATCACCGGCCTCCGCTTCTACAAAGCCGCCACCAATACCGGCACCCATACCGCCCACCTCTGGTCTGGCAGTGGCGCCTTGCTGGCTTCGGCCACCTTCAGCGGAGAAACCGCCTCCGGCTGGCAGACGGTGAATTTCGCCGCCCCCGTGGCCATTGCGGCCAATACGGTTTATGTGGCCTCCTACCATACCAATACCGGCCACTATAGCGCCGACCAGGGTTATTTCGCCAACCAGGGCCAGGATAGTCCGCCCCTGCACGCGCCCGCGAGTACGATATCCGCAGGCAATGGCGTCTACGCCTATACCACGACCCGCAAATTCCCCAACCTCACCTGGAATAATACCAACTATTGGGTGGACATCATTTTCATCCCTTGAATAATAACCCCTGGATAAAAACCATGATAAGTGATAACGTTAAACTAGAAATCGGCGTCAGCATACCCCAACCAGACCTCGTCAATCTCTACGGTTGCGAAATCGGCAAGAATACCAAGATCGGCACTTTCGTAGAAATCCAGAAAGGGGCCAGCATCGGTGCTTATTGCAAGATATCCAGCCATAGTTTCATCTGCGAGGGCGTGGCTATCGAGGATGGGGTTTTCATCGGCCATGGCGTGATGTTCATCAATGATGTCTACCCCAAAGCGGTGAACGAGCATGGGGAGTTATTGACCGAGGCCGAATGGCAAGTCGTCCCCACCCGGATCAAAACCCGGGTTTCGATAGGCAGCAACGCCACGATACTTTGCGGCATCACCATCGGCGAAGGCGCATTGATCGGGGCCGGGGCGGTAGTGACCCGCGATGTGCCGCCTTATAAGATCGTGGCCGGGGTGCCCGCCGAAATCATCGGAGATGTGCGGGAAAAAAACCGTATGGGGATCGGCAAGGATAGTATTAAATCAGGGGGGTTCCGTATCAGCGACCGGCAGCCTTAAACCTATTCAACCAAGCTAGGGTGGGCATGGAATAACTGCCAACCCTAGCAATCACTGACGATGGCAAACGCATCGTTCGAAAGCGCTGAGCAGGTTCAGCGCATCCTACCGGGATATCCTTTTCTGGAAATTGCCTAACCATCACAAAGGAGCTGTGATAAAGATGAGCATCAAGATAGGCATTATCGGCTATGGCTATTGGGGACCGAACCTGGTCCGCAACTTCTCGGAAACCCCGGAATTCAAAGTCACCTGGATCAGCGATATCAATCCCAAACGGCTGGCCCTGGCCGCAGCCCGTTATCCCGCCATCAAAACTAGCGCCGACGGCCAAACCCTGTTCGACGATCCTAATCTCGACGCCGTGGCGATAGCGACCCCGGTATCCGCCCATTTCGAGCTGGCTTTGCGGGCTTTGCGGGCTGGAAAACATGTCTTCATCGAAAAACCCCTTACCGAAACCGTGGAACAGGCCGAGCGCCTGATCGAGGAAGCCCGGAAACGCAACCTGATTCTACAAGTAGACCATACCTTCATCTATACCGGGGCGGTGCGGAAAATCCGCGATTTGGTGCGCGAGGGGGTATTGGGCGATCTTTATTATTATGATTCGGTACGGATCAACCTCGGCCTGTTCCAGCCCGATATTAGCGTGCTATGGGATTTAGCGGTGCATGATTTGTCGATCATGGATTATGTGTTCCCGGCGGCCCCGGTCGCGGTCTCGGCCACCGGCATCAACCATGTCGAGGGCCAGCCGGCCAATATCGCTTTCCTGACCGTGTTTTTCGAAAACAGCGCCATCGCCCATTTGCATGTGAATTGGCTGGCCCCGGTGAAAATGCGGCGGACCTTGATCGGCGGCAGCCGCCGGATGGTGGTGTACGACGATTTGGAGCCCAGCGAGAAAATCAAGGTTTACGATAAAGGAATCACCCTGAACGGTACCAATGGCAATAAGGAGAATATCTATCAAGCCCTGATCGATTACCGCTCCGGCGATATGTGGGCGCCCCGGCTGGAAATCGCCGAAGCCCTGCGGGTGGAGGCGCAAGGCTTCGGACACTCGATCAACCAGGGCGAAGCCTCGCCCAGCGACGGGGCAGCGGGCCTGAGGGTGGTCCGCATCCTCGAAGCCGCCACCCGTTCGCTGCGCGAGCGCGGCAATCCCGTCGAACTGGCCCGGAGCTAAGCCCATGATTCCCTTCCTCGACCTGAAAACCCAATACCACAGCATCCAAAACGACATCCAAGCCGCCGTGCTGGCGACCCTGGATAGCGCCCAATACACCCTGGGCCGGGACGTGGCCTGCTTCGAGGAGGAATTCGCCGCCTATTGCGGGGCGACCTTCGGCGTGGCAGTGAATTCCGGGACCAGCGCCCTGCACCTGGCCTTGTTGGCGGCGGGGGTCGGCCCTGGCGACGAGGTCGTCACCGTGGCTTGCACCTTCGTCGCCACCGTCGCCGCCATCGAATACGCGGGCGCGACCCCGGTGTTCGTGGACGTGGACCCCCTCACCCAGAACATGGACCCCCAACGGATCGAAGCCGTCCTCACCGATAGCACCAAGGCCATCCTCCCGGTGCATCTCCATGGCCAACCCGCCGATATGGACCCGATCCTGGCCATCGCCCGCCGCCGGGGCCTGGTGGTGATCGAGGACGCGGCCCAGGCCCACGGGGCCGAGTACAAGGGTCGCCGGGTCGGTGCCCTCGGCGACCTGGGTTGCTTCAGCTTCTATCCCGGCAAGAACCTGGGCGCTTATGGCGAGGCCGGGATGGTGGTCACCGACAACGAGGACTACGCCCAAACCCTGAGGATGCTGCGCGACTGGGGCCAGGAGCACAAATACCGCCATGTCATCAAGGGGTTCAATTACCGGATGGAGGGTCTCCAGGGCGCGGTGCTGCGGGTGAAACTGCGCCATCTGGACGATTGGACGGCGGCGCGGCGGCAATGGGCGGCGCTGTACGGCCAATGGCTGGGCGATTGCCCGGTCGAAACCCCGGCGCTCACGCCCTGGGGCCGCTCGGTCCACCACGTCTACGCCATCCGCAGCCCCAGGCGCGATAAGCTGCTGAAAGCCCTGCAACAGCGCGAAATACAGACCGGCATCCATTACCCGGTGCCGGTGCATCTGCAACCGGCTTATTCCAATCTCGGCTATCAAGCCGGGGACTTGCCGACGACCGAGCGCATCGCCCAGGAAACCCTGTCCCTGCCGATGTTCCCGGAACTGGGGACGGCGCGGGTCGAGGCGGTGGCGGCGGCGGTGTGGGAGGCCCTGGCCCATGGCTAGCGGCACCGCCCGGATCATCAAAGCCGTGCATGGCCTGAGGGAAAACCTACCCGATCCCGCCTATGTCGCGGCCTTGGCCGAAGATTTGCGGGCCGGTCATAGCCGCGAAGCCTTGTTGGAACTCTATGGCCGCTTCGCCTACGGCTACGGCGGTTTCGATGTATTGATGCGGCGGGTGTTCTGGCGGGCGCTGGCCCTGGATTGCGGCGACAACCTGCGGGTGGAACCGGGCGTGGGTTTCAAGCACATCGAAACCTTCGAGATCGGCGAGGGCGTGTTCATCGGTGCCCAAGCCTATCTGCAAGGCCGCTGCGATGGCCGTTGCCGGATCGGCGACCAAGTGTGGATCGGCCCGCAAAGCTATTTCGACGCCCGCGACCTCGTGCTGGAAGACCATGTGGGCTGGGGACCGGGCGCGAAGGTGCTGGGTTCGGCCCATACCGGCCTGCCGTTGGACATCCCGGTGATCCAGACCGACTTGGAAATCAAGCCGGTGCGGGTGGAAGCCTGGGCCGATATCGGCACCAATGCCTGTTTGCTGCCCGGCGTCACGGTCGGGCAGGGGGCCATCGTCGGGGCCGGCGCGGTGGTGAAGCGCGACGTACCACCCTTCGCCAAGGTGGCGGGCGTCCCGGCCAGGGTTATCGGCTGGCGCGACGGAGAAAACGGCGGAAACCCCATGGACAATCCGGCGGAATAACCCACACCGCCACTCCACCGGCCCCCAAGCCCCGCTTGTCGAGAGGCGAAAGCCCTTTTCCAAGCCAAGCTTGGGATATAACGCACAACGCAGTTTGAAGCTGCGGCATCGAGTTTAATTTGAAGGTTTCAAAATGGTCCTCTTCATCTTGAAAAACCTCAACCATATCGCCGTCATCGACACTTTGCAGATCAACTTCCTCAATCAAAACACCTTTAAATTCCTGGTTTTCAGGAAAGCCCTAGTCACCATTAAAAGGACAGCCCGTCTCCAAGGCGGGGGCCGGCTATTCATCGGCGTCAAATGGCCCGCCTACGGCCTGCTCCAAAGCGTATTTTCGATTTGGGATCAAGCGAGCGTGAGCGTGGACGGCGATTTCCGGTTTTATACCGGTTGCCGGGTGGTGGTCGATCAAGGGGCCAAATTGGAACTTGGCAGCGGTTATGTCAACAGCAATAGCTCGATAGCCTGTTTCAGCCATATCAAGATAGGCCACGACGTCGCCATCGCAGAAAACGTCACTATCCGGGATTCTGATAACCATTCAATAATGAATTTTACCCACGCCAAAACCCAACCAATCACCATCGGCAACCATGTATGGATCGGCATGAACGCCATCATCCTCAAGGGCGTGAATATCGGCGACGGTGCCGTCATTGCTGCCGGAGCAATAGTCAATAAAGATGTCCCAGCCAAGGCCTTGGTAGGAGGTATTCCCGCCAGAGTCATCAAAGAAAATGTGGAATGGGCTTAGTTCTTCTGGGAACGCCTATCAAGGAGCATAAATTATGAAATTACAAGATAAAAAAATCCTGGTCACGGGTGGGGCAGGCTTCGTCGGTTCGCATATCATCGACCTGTTGAGCCGGGAGGGCTGCGCCCAAATCGTGGCGGTAGACAATATGGTCCGTGGCCGCCCGGAAAACCTGGCCACCGCTTTGACCCAAAACACGGTGCGATTGGTGGAAGGGGATATCCGCGACCGGGGCTTGATGGAAGAATTAGTCAGCGATAGCGATATTATCTTCCACCAAGCCGCTCTCAGGATCACCCAATGCGCGGAGGAACCCAGGGCGGCGCTGGAAACCATGGTGGATGCCACTTATGAGCTTTTGGAAATGTGTGTCCGCCATCGCGTGCAAAAAGTCGTCGCGGCCTCCTCGGCCTCGATTTATGGTATGGCCGACGAGTTTCCCACCACCGAATCCCATCATCCCTATCATAATCGCACGCTATATGGTGCCGCCAAGGTTTTCAATGAAGGTTTGCTCCGAAGTTTCCACGAAATGTACGGCCTGGATTATATCGCCCTACGCTATTTCAATGTCTACGGACCACGCATGGATATTTATGGAGTGTATACCGAAGTATTGATCCGCTGGATGGAACGCTTGGCGGCGGGCGAACCGCTGCTGATTTTTGGCGATGGCTCGCAAACCATGGATTTCGTCTATATCACCGACGTGGCCCGCGCCAATGTATTGGCCGCCGCGAGCGATGCCAGCGACGAGGTATGCAATGTGGCGAGCGGTATTGAAACCAGTTTGGCCGAATTGGCGGCGGCCTTGACGCGGGTTATGGGTTCGACGGTACCCACCGAATGTTTACCGGAACGCAAGGTGAATCCGGTGCGGCGGCGCTTGGCCGATATTCAAAAGGCGCAAGCGGTTTTGGGATTCGAGGCACAAATCCGCCTGGAACAGGGTTTGGCCGAATTGGTGGAATGGTGGCGGGCGCAGCGGGCTTTTTAAAATCCCGCCACGGCGGCGCTTGATCGAAAGGCTAATGATTGGGGCCGATGGAAAATTGGTATTCCCAGCTCCCACTAGAGCATTTTCGGTTTGGATGTATGTTCAGCCATCCCGCTGGGTACCGAATACGCACCCACCTTACAAATAACGTGAAAATGCGCTAGAAACCGAGGATCGTGATGAATGCTTTAAAGGATTATCGATATATCTGGCCCCAGCCCGAATCCCTCAACACCGATCAATGGCGAAAACTCCAAGACGACGACGCTTATATCCGTACCATGCCGGAAGCTTTGGAGGAATTATCCGAGGATAGCCGGTGGCCTGCTTTCTTCCCATCGCCCATCGCCTTGGTCACTACAGCGGATGGCCCGGTAGCCGGATTGGAAAAAGTCGTGGGCGCATCCATCGTCAACCGTTTCCCTTATGTGATCGCCCTGAGTTTCTGTAAGCAAAGCTTATCAGACCGCCATTATGCCCGCAGCGTATTCACGGAAATACTGGAATCTGGAAAAGGCGTCGCCGTGCAATTCTTAGCTCCTGGCCGGGCCTTGGACGCCACCATGCGAGCGATAGCCACGGTTCCAGACCTGGAAACAGATACCAGGATTAAAGCGACCGGGAACCCCACGCGTAAAGCCCTTACCAACAATGCACCGGTATTCAAAGAGGCTTATTTGGTCTATGAAGCCGTCTTGGTGAAGCCCGGCAAGGATTTCGATCAGCAACCCATTTATCCAGAACCCTGGGTCGATGTCGGCAGTCACCGGGTTTATTTCCTGGAAATCACCGCGATCCAATTACGGCAAGATATCGCCGATGGCAGGAATAAAATCATATGGCGCAGCCTCCCGGATTGGAACCATCCCGTTGAGAAACAAGGTTTCAATGGCGGCGGAGCCGACATAGGAAGAGATCGCTACCGCAAAGGCTATACCCCACATTATACCTTCCCTTCCGCTGGAACCATTGCCTTCGAGGCCGATTTGGTCAAGGACGGCATGGCGGTTAAATACCTGCCACCCTTGCCCGAGGATCAAATCGAGGTGGATAACGATCGGGCGCGTTGGCCCTGTTTTTTCCCTTCCTCAGCGGGCATGATTACTTCATGGATGGAAAATGGTACCCCGAATATCATGCCTTGCGGTTCCACCACCATTATTAGCCGCCATCCCTTGGTGGTCGCGCCCTGTATCTCTTATGCCAAGATCAATGAGCGCTACGCCCCTAGGGCCAGTTTGGACATTATCAGGATCGGCGGTAAATTCGGTTGCGGCGTGCCCTTCATCAACCCGGTTGTCACCAACGCTATCAGGTATACCGGTAATATCTCAATCACGAACGATCCCCATAAAGCGGAGCGTAGCGGCCTTAGGATCGGGAAAAGCCCGTGGGCTCCCGTATTATACGATTTACCCATACATTACGATTGCAAAGTCATCGGGGAAATCAAACTCGGTACCCATATTATGCTTTTGGGCGAGGTCCAGCGGATTAGGGTACATTCCGGCTTGACGCCGGAAAATCCTTTGGAATGGTTCCCATGGGCTGATGTCAGCATGGAACCCTCTGATTAATCCTTGTAATCCATCGATCAATCCCATGATAAATATTCCATTCGCAAAACCCTCTATAGGCGAAGGTGAAATCGCCGCAGTCATCGAAGTCTTAAAATCCGGCTGGGTCAGCCAAGGTCCGAAGGTCGCGGAATTCGAGCGTGCTTTTGCTGGATATGTCGGGGCGGAACATGCCTGTGCCGTATCCAATTGCACCGCAGCTTTGCACCTAGCTTTGCTAGCGTTGGGCGTAGGCGTGGACGACGAGGTTATTACCGTCAGTCATTCCTTTATCGCCACGGCCAACGCCATCCGTTATTGCAGTGCCAAACCCATTTTTGTGGATATAGACCCCGAGACCTATAACCTAGATGCGGCACGACTGGAATCGGCGATTTCCAACCGGACCAAGGCCATACTCTGTGTACATCAATTGGGTATGCCCTGCGACCTGCCGAGGATCGTCAAAATCGCGGCCCGTTATGGTCTACGGGTAGTCGAGGATGCCGCCTGCGGTATCGGCAGCGAAATCCGCATCAATGGTCGCTGGGATAAAATCGGCCAGCCCCATGGAGATATCGCTTGCTTTTCATTCCATCCGCGCAAGGTCATTACCACTGGTGAGGGTGGTATGTTGACCACCCGAGACCCAGAGTTGGATAATAATTTACGTAGGCTTAGGCAGCATTATATGAGCGTGCCGGATACCGCCCGCCATCAATCCACCCAGGTGATTTTCGAGGATTATCAAAAACTCGGCTTTAATTATCGCATGACCGATATCCAAGCTGCCATTGGCTTGGAACAATTGAAGCGTCTGCCGGACTTGGTGGGGCGCCGCCGTGAATTGGCCTCGCGCTACCGCGCCCTGCTTTCGGATATTCCAGGGGTAATACCGCCCATGGAACCCGAATGGGCACGCAGTACTTGGCAAAGTTATTCGGTCCGGTTGCCGGAAGGAAAGGACCAGCGCCGGGTCATGCAATATATGCTGGATATGGGGGTTTCCACCCGCCGTGGTGTCATGTGCGCCCACCGTGAATCCGCCCATCCACCCGGTACCTGGACCTGTGGCACGGCGTATCGGGGTCATATATGCGGACCGGGTCGCTGTCCTTCATTGTGGCACAGCGAGGCTGCCCAGGATCATACTATTATCTTACCATTATTTCCTCTACTAACCTTCGAGCAACAAAATCAAGTGGTAGCGGCTTTGGAAAGCGCCTTGGTGCATCGGTAACTAAGGCATACCATGAATGCCATCGGGGGAGGAATACTCGGACTATTGGTAGTACTGGTGGTGTTCGCACCGCGCCGCTGGGCCGCTTTGAGTTTGATGGCCGGAGTGCTATATCTGACCCAAGGGCAATCCATCGACCTGGGCGTACATATCTATCCGATGCGCCTACTGGGCCTAGTTGGATTTCTTCGGGCAATGGGGCGTGGGGAATTTTCCTGGTCCAGGTTCAATCGCCTAGATAAATCCGTGATCCTGGCTTATAGCTATATCACCCTGATATTCGTCACACGCTCTGGCTTGGGCTATGGTACGGGGTCTGGTATCACCCAAGTCAGCCTGATGGATAAACTCGGCTGTTGGATCGATACCCTGTTTTTTTATATCAGTTGCCGAGGATTATTGGTCGATCAAAGCGACTTCATAGCGCTGTTGAAGAATCTGGTTTTTATCACGGCTCCGTATTTGGTTTTGGTTTCAATCGAGCGTATCACCAGTCATAATCCGCTGGTCATCGTGGGCGCATATCCCGACCTTTGGATCGACGGCCAGCGCTTAAGGTGCCGGGGTAGTTTCACCCATCCTTCGCTTTTAGGCACGCTCGGGGCCAGTTTCCTCCCTTTATATATCGGTCTGGCATTGACCGGAAACCACCGTTTCCATGCCTTAGCTGGAATCGGCCTATGCCTGGGTATCGTATTCCTGGCGGGATCAGGCGGCCCCGTGAATTTTGTCATGTTGACCCTGCTTGCTTGGTCGCTATGGACCGTCCGCGGAAATATGGCCCTGGTCAGACGGATGATCGTTATCGTATTGATATTGCTTTCCTTGGTCATGAATTCCCCGATTTGGTATTTGCCCAGCCGATTGAGTTCGATTACCGGCGGCGATGGCTGGCATCGCTCCTATTTGATGGATGTAGCTTTTCGGAATATCGACCAATGGTGGTTGATCGGTATGCCTTTGGAGGGAACCCGGGATTGGTTTCCCTATTTGGTCAAAGGAGCGGTGGATATGACCAATCAATTCCTAGCCCATGGGATAGATGCCGGTTTATTGGCCATGCTGCTGTATATTGCCATGTTGGCCAAAGCGTTCAAAGGTTTGGGCGGTACCATGGCTTCAATCCGCCGGAACACGCGGACGCCGGGAGATTCCGAACTTTTGCTTTGGGGCTTGGGCGCGATGCTGGCTGGACATATCGCCAATTGGATTGGCATTACCTACTTCGATCAAATCTATATGGTATTTTTGATGCAGCTCGCAATCATTTCAAGCCTATCCCAGAAATATATGATGGGACTGGAATCCACCCAGACCATGGACATCAATGATGTATCTATGCACTCCGCAGCGAAGGGCATCGTATATAGCCGATATATCAATAATCCCAGCCATCTAAAATAGATTAGAGCATTTTCACCTTCCCTGTAGGCTGGGCATGACTACATGCCCAGCCTACGCCGGATATTCACTAAACTGAAAATGCTCTGAAATACCCACTAGGAGAATATTCATGGATGCACCCAAGGTAAGCTTCGTTGTACCCTGTTATCAATTGGCGGGCTATCTCAATGAATGCGTACAGTCAATACTTTCCCAGACCTTCACCGACTTCGAGTTACTCATCATGGATGATTGCTCCCCGGATCATACGGAGGAAATAGCAAAATCATTGATCGACTCCAGGATAAGATACATCCGCAATGAATCCAATCTTGGAGTACTTAGAAATTACAACAAAGGAATAACCCTAAGCAAAGGAGAATATATTTGGCTAATCTCCGCAGATGATTATTTACGGAGCCGCCATATTTTACAAAGATATATCAATGCTTTAGAAAAAAACCCACATATCGGCTACGCCTTTTGCCCTGGTATCAGTGTCGTCGATGGGCAAGAAACCGGGATCATAGAAGGCTCAGTCTATGGAACCCATGATGAAATCGTTAATGGGCATACTTTCCTGAAGACCATTGGCAAAAGCTGCTCGATCATTGCGGCCTCCGGCATGGTCAGACGGCAATGCTATGAAAACATTGGCTTATTCCCTTTGGACTTCAGCTTGGAAGGTACTAAGATCGATTTGACCTGGGCCGGGGATTGGTATTTATGGGCCGTTTTCGCTTTATTTTACGATGTCGTTTATTTTGCCGAACCCATGGTCTGTTACCGTCAGCACACGCTTAGCTGTACCCAATTGATTAATCAACAAAAGATCGAAAACTGCATATTGGCTGATATCGCGGTGCCATGGTTAATCAAACAAAAAGCGGAAACGGCCAGGATTCCTGGGGTGCATAAAATCTGCCTAGATGCCATCAGCATGGAATATTCCAGACATATCTTTGGGAAACAATATCGCTCCGGTACTTGGTCTATCACGCTAGAGCGATTCGAGCAATCCGTGTCGCGTAATACCGCCATCGAAGCGGAACGGCTATGGATTAAATCCCGGACCTACGCCTGGGTCGGCGACCGCTATTACCATCGTGGCGATAACGTATCGACTAGGAGATTTTATTGGGCCAGTCTGAAGCACGATGCCATGATGCCCAAGGTCTACCTGAAACTTGCACTGATGGCTTTGGGCAAACCCGGCAATGCCATGAGAAATATGCTGAAACGCTCGGTTTATAAACTACAGGCCTGGACCCGCTCGCTAGGCTCGCCGCTACGTCACCTATGCCGGTAGCAGGCTTCGATTATCATCGTAGACTTGAGTATTGAGCCAGTATTTTTATGAATCCTAGCTATACCCAAAAATACACTTTGGTCGTCGCCGTGAACGACGACAAAATCCTCGCCGAAAACCTCGCCAAATCGCCGTGCTATTCCGTACTCTCAGTCCGGCTCCTGCGGAATTGCCCATCGGCCTCGACCGCGTTCAACCAAGCTTTGGGCGGTATCGATAGCCGGTATTGCATCTTGGCCCATCAAGACGCTTATCTGCCCACGCCCTGGCTGGCCCGGATGGATGCGCTTATCGATAGGATCGAAGCTGCCGACGGAGCGGATTGGGCGGTGCTGGGCGTGGCCGGCACCAATTCCGGCGGCAGGGTGGTGGGAAAATTATGGTCGGAAGGTATTGCGGCGGAAATAGATAAGGGCGGCGATATCGAGGCGGTGGTTTCTTTGGACGAAGTGCTGTTGGTAATCAATATGGATTCTGGAATCCGGTTCGACGCCGGCCTTCCTGGTTTCCATCTATATGGCACCGATATTGTCCAAACCGCGCTCAAAATCGGCCAGAAATGCTATGCTGTCAGAAATCCGATCATCCATAACGACAGGCCCAAATATTTCCTCGACCGTGGTTTCAAAAAAGCGTTTGGGTATATGGTAGATAAATGGCATGAAGCCCTACCCATCCCGACCACGGTCGCGGTTTTGGAACGGAAATCCTGGTCGATCCATTGGCGGAACCTGCGCCAACTCAAATCCTATATTGTCAAAGGCCAGCGTGGAAAATCCGATCCACAAGCCCTGGCGGCTAGCCTCAAATATGAAAACGGCATCATAGCGACCCAAGCGCCATTTATAACTGGGGAATCCATCGCCGCTGTTTCCTCCGGTGTGATGAAATGAATAATGCCCCACTGGTATCGGTTGTTATCCCCACTTATAACAGGGAAAAATGGATATCGAACGCGCTTGATAGCGTTTTATTACAATCCTATGTCGGTTATGAAATCATCGTAGTCGATGATGGCTCGACCGACGCCACCCGGCGGATCGTCGCGCAATATGGCGCTCAAGTCCGCTATCTATATCAGGATAACGCCGGGGTAAGCGCGGCACGGAACAAAGGTATTTTGGAAGCCCGTGGGGAATGGGTCGCCTTCCTGGATTCCGACGATGAGTGGTTGCCGGAAAAGCTGGAGCGGCAATTGAATCTCATCGACCGCCACCCGGAATTAACCATGGTGGCTTCCAATGTCGAGATCGACGACGGCATCCATAAGCTGCGTTATTTCGATATTAGGGGAAAATCATTCAATAGCGGTCCCGAGCATATCATCCACCAACCGCTATCCGCTTTTTGTGAAATCAATTTCTTCCCCTCGTCGCTGCTGGTGAAAAGGGCGGCTTTATTACAAGCCGGCCTGTTCGACGAAAATCTCAGGCTATATGAAGACCGCGACCTCGGCTGCCGATTGGCCTTATGCGGCACCTTGGGAATCCTGGCCGAACCCTTGGCGAGAATCATCAGCCGGGGTGGCGGCGATATTAGTCTGTCCGCGTCGCAAGAGTGCGACCGGCGGCGGGGTTATCGGGCAGGAATCGCCACCTACGAGAAATTGCTAGGCGAATCCGGTTTGGACCTATCGGCGCGCGCCTTTATACGAAGACGCTTGGCCGGAGAGCGGTTTTATTATGGCGTGGACGTATTCAAGCGCGGCGATAAAAGGCTGGGTTTGGGTTTGATGTGGCGGTCCTGCCGGGATTATCCATCGGCGACCGCCTTAGCCCGGTGTTTGCTTTTCTTTATCCTGGGCCAGGGCGGCTTGGCGTTTATCCAAACACTGAAATATGGCCGGGGCTATATGCGCTCCGAACCGGGGAAACCTTTGGAAACCCCCGCGCCCGAAGGCCACGGCGACCCAACCCGCCACCGCGCCTAAGCCGTTGGGATGGAGCCGCCAACCCGCCCGGCCTCGTCCATCCACACATGCGGCAAACCCAGTTCCGCCAGCCAAGCGCTGCCCGCCAGGCCCATCAGCATGGCGATGGTGCAGGCGCTGCCCGCGATCAGGCATTGCGGCGCGGCCACGCTGACCGCGATCAAGCCCTGGACGGGCCAGCCGGTGCGGGGGTCGAGGATATGGCCGTAACGGCGGCCCCCGGCCACGATGGCGCGTTCGTAGTCGCCGCTGCTGGCGAGCGCCCCCAGGCCGACCTCCAGTTCCGCCAACACCGCGTCCTTGTCCCTGGGATGCTGCACCCCGATCCGCCAGGGACTGCCATCGGGATGCGGCCCGACCACCCGGATATCACCGCCGAAATCGACCAGGCCATGGCCGACGCCCTGTTCCAGGCACAGCGTGGCGGCGCGGTCGGCGGCGTATTCCTTGCCGATGCCGCCGAAGTCCAATTGCATCCCGGCCACGCCGAAACCGAGGCGCGGACGTTCCCACGTCAGTTTGTCCCAACCGATCCGGGGCAGGAGCGCGTCGATGGCGGCTTGTTCCGGCAAGCGTCCCGCTTGGAAATCCCAGGCCAGCCGCAAGGGGCCGGAGGTGATATCGAACAAGCCGCCGCTTTCCCGGTGGCAAGTCTCGGCGTAATCCAATAGGGCGGCGGTTTCCGCGTCCACTTCGAGGCTGCCGCCTTGCGCGGCCACCCGGTTGATGGCCGAAAGCAAACTGTCCGGGCGGTAGCGCGAATAACGCGCCTCGATACCCAGGGCGTCGGCGCGGACGAGTTCCGCCACCCGCCGGGCCGTTTCCGGGCGTTCGGCGTAGAGGTGCAATCGGCAGGGCGAACCCATGGCGCGGAATGGGAAGCGGAACAACCGCAAGCCTTCAGCCACCATGGACGCCATCGGCCTCCAAGCCGGGGAAGGCGGCGCGGGCTTCCCGCAGATAGCCAAGCGCCGCCAGGAAATCGAAATTCCGCATCGCCTCGCCAAAGGCCGGGGCGCATTCCCCGAGCAAACCGTCAAGTAAAGGACCGTTCTTCTCCCAGATCATATAAGCCTGGATATCGCCCCCGGCCAGGAACCCTATCAAGGGCACCAGGACCGGGCGGATTTGCTGTCCATCCAGGGAAGGCCGGGCGGCGGGCGGGTGGGCCGGCGGAACCGGGACCGGGGTTATGGCGGTGCCGGGTTCCAGCCGGGACGTGGTCCAGAACAGGCTGCCCCGGCCCGGTGTGCTGTGGACCCCGATCCCGCCGCCCATGAGTTCGGCCCATTGGCCGGCTATCGCCAAACCCAGCCCGGCCCCGCCATGGCGACGGGTCCGGGAGTTGTCGGCCTGCTCGAAGATATCGAAGATCGCCGCTTGCCGTTCGGCCTCGATGCCGATGCCCTGGTCCTCGACCTCGATCCGCAACAAGGGATCGCGCCCGGACCCGGCCTCCGCCCGCGCCCGCACCTGGATGCGGCCCTGTTCGGAGAACTTGACGGCGTTGCCCACCAGAATATCCAACACCTGGCCGAGCCGGGCCGGGTCGCCGCGCAGCCAGGCCGGAAGGGCGGGATCGAGCGTCCACTCCAGGGCCAGGCCCTTGGCGGCGGCGCGTTCGCGCCAGGGAACCAGGGTGGCTTCCAGCCAATCGGCGGGGGCGAAATCGACGCTGTCCAGTTCGATCCGGCCCGCCTCCAGGTCGGACATGGCGATGATATCGTCGATGACGCCCAGCAATTGCCGCCCGGCCGCCGCGATCTTCCCGGCCCGCTCGCGCCAGCCCGGTTCCCCGGTTTGGCGGGCCAGCAAGTCGGACAAGCCCAGGATGGCGTTCATCGGCGTGCGCAATTCGTGGTTGATATTGGCGAGGAAGCGGCTCTTGGCGCGGTGGGCGGATTCGGCCCGGACCAAGGCGTCGCGCAGATCGCGGGTGCGCTCCTCCACCCGCCGTTCCAACTCGGCGTTGATGGCCCTGAGTTCCCGTTCCCGCGCCTTGAGCGTGAGGTGCAGGCCGACCCTGGCGCGGACCACGTCGCGGTTGATGGGCTTGTGGATGAAATCCACCGCCCCGGCGGCGAGGGCGCGGGATTCGCTCTCGGCGTCGTTCTTGGCGGTCACGAAGATCACCGGCACCTCCTGCCCATGCGGGTCGCGCCGCAACCGGTCGCAGACGGCGTAACCATCCATGCCCGGCATCATCACGTCCAACAGGATCAAATCGGGCGGGGCCGCCGCCACCAGGGCCAGGCCCTCCGGCCCGGAGAAGGCGCATTGGATCTCGCAGGTATCGGACAGGCATTCGCCCAGGATTTCCACGTTCTGCGGAAGATCGTCGATGACGAGGACCAAGGGTGGCGTGGACATGGCGATAGATTCCTAGATATCACGTTAAGGGGATTTTCCGGGGAAATGGGCGGCGGCGAAGGCGTCGAGGCCGTCCAGGGCGGCCTTGAACCTCAGTTTGCGGGCCGCCTCGCCGACCGGCTGGAACGCCGCCGCCAGTCCGGTGCCCGCCAGTTCGGCCTCGACCGCCGCCGCGGTGCGCTTGGCGGCGAAGCGGTTGTTGGCGAGGGCGTGTCGCAATTCGGCCAGCAAGGCCCGCAGCCGGGCGCGGTCGGCGGGGTCCAGCATCCTGGCCGGGGTGGCGGCGGGGACGGTGGGTGCGATCCAGCGCAGCAAGCGGGTCAGCAGTTTAAGCGGTTCGATAGGCTTGGCGATATGATCGACCATCCCGGCGGCGAGGCAGGCTTCGCGGTGCTGGGCCATCGCCGCCGCGGTCAGGGCAAGGATGGGCGGCGGGGTCCGGCCTTGCGCCCCGGCCTGGGCCAGGATCGAGCGGGTGGCCTCGAAGCCGTCCATCTCCGGCATCTGCAAATCCATCAACACGGCGGCGCAGGTTTCCCGCCCCATCCATTCCACCGCCTCCCGCCCGCCCCGGACGCAGACGGCTTCCAAACCCACGCGGCGCAGCAAGGCTTCGGCCAAGACGCGGTTGGCCTCCTCGTCGTCCACCACCAGGACCCGCGCCCCCCGCATCGGCGCGGCCAGGGCGACGAGGTCGGACGCCGGGACCGGGCGGCGCGGTTCCCACTCCAGCGCCCCGGACGGCGGCCCGTCCAACCGTTCCAGCACGACGCTGAAGGCGAAGGCGCTGCCGCGGCCTGGTGCGCTCTGCACCGTGATCCCGCCGCCCATCAGTTCCACCAGCCGCTTGCTGATCGAGAGTCCCAACCCGGTACCGCCATAGCGCCGGGTGATCGAGCCATCGGCCTGGGCGAAGGAGGTGAACAACCGCTCCACCTGTTCCGGGGCGATGCCGATGCCGGTGTCGCGCACCGTGGCCCGCAGTTCCACCGTGGCCGGGTCCGGGTCCGGGTCCGCCACCGCCAATTCCAGGGCGATCCCGCCCCGCTCGGTGAACTTGACCGCGTTGCCCACCAGGTTGATCAAGACCTGCCGCAGCCGCAAGGCGTCGCCGAGCAGGTAGCGCGGCACCCGTGGATCGATGGCGACCCGCCATTCGATGCCCTTTTCTTCCATGTGGCCGATGAACAAATCGGCCACCCCCCCGACCAGATCGGCCACCTCGAACGGCGCCCGCTCGATCTCCAAGCGTCCGGCCTCGATCTTGGAATAATCCAGGATATCGTTGAGCAAGCGTAGCAAGGCCTGGGCCGAAGTCCGCACCTGGGTCAGGTAGTCGTGCTGGCGCGGCCCGAGTTCGGTGTCGAGGACCAGGTCGGTCAACCCCAGGATGGCGTTCATGGGCGTGCGGATTTCGTGGCTCATATTGGCGAGGAATTCGCCCTTGGCCTGGTTGGCGGCCTCGGCTTCGCGCTTGGCGGCGCGCAGGCCGTCCTCCAGGCGGCGCTGCGGGGTGATGTCGCGGTTGACGCCGATCATGCGGAAAGGGCGGCCCGCGCGGTCGCATTCGACCACCGCCGAGGAATGGATATGGCGGACGCGCCCGCTGGGCGGCAGGGTGCGGAAGACCAGGCTCGACACCAGGCTGCCTTCCCGCCGGGCACGGGCCACCGCGGCATCGATCCCGCCGATATCTTCCGGGTGTATGCGCGACCTCCAGAAATCCTGGCTCAACGGGCCGTCCGACGCTTCGTACCAAGCCCTGAGGCGCTCGTCCCATTCCAGGGTGTCGTCGTCGAGGTTCCAGGTCCAGATGCCGACCTCGGCGGCGTCGGTGGCGAGCTTGAGCCGCCGCAGGGCCGCTTCTATCTCCGCCTCCGCCTCCTTACGGGCCGAGATATCGGCCAGGACGGCGATGACATAGGCCACCCCGCCGATCTCGACCGGACTCAGGCCGACCTCGACCGGCACTTCGATCCCGGCCAGGGTCAGGACGCTCACCTCCCGGCCCAGGTCCATGGGCCAGGTCCGGGCCTGGCGCATGAAGTCGGCGCGGTGGCGGACATGGGCCTCGCGCCGGTCCGGCACGATGAAATCCTCGACCGACCGCCCGGCCAGGTCTTGCGGGGTACCGCCCAGCAGTTCCCCGGCCTTGCGGTTGGCGTCCTGGATCAGGCCGCCGCCATCGACCACCAGTACCGCGACCGGGCTGCCCTCCAGGATTTGCCGCGCCCGCGCCTCGCTGGCGCGGAGGTCGCGGGTGCGGGCCTCGACCTTGCGTTCCAACTCGGCGTTGAGTTCGCGCAGCCGCGCCTCGGCATCCAGCCGCGCCGTCACGTCCAGGACCACGCCGATGACGGTGGCCCGGCCACCGGCTTCGAGCGGGCGGCCATGGATTTCCAGGTCCACCGGCGAACCGTCGCGGCGCAGGGCGCGGAACACCGCCTGGGTCGGCTCGGGGCGCCGGGCTAGGGCGGCGACCCGCGGGCGGTCCCGCGGGACCACGAACCGGGCGCAGGACTTCCCGGCCAGTTCGCCGGGCCGGTCGAAGCCCAGCATCTCCGCCAAGGCCGCGTTGGCATAGGCGATCTGGCCGTCATGGGCGATGAAGATGCCGACCAGGGATTGTTCGACCAGGGCGCGGAATTGGGTCTCGGAACGCGCCAGCTCGGCGGAACGCTGCCGGACCAGGGCTTCGAGCCGGGTGCGGTGGGCTTCCAGGGCGATGCGGGCCTCGATCAGCTCGGTCACGTCCTGGTTGGTGCCGATGACGCGGACCGGGGAACCGTCGGCGGCATGCTCGACCTCGGCGATGGCGTGGACCCAGCGCTCCGCGCCGTCGGCATGGCGCACGATCTTGAATTCGTTCTCGAAGGGCCGGCCCTGTTCGAGCGCGGCATGCAACATCCCGGCCATCGCCTCCCGGTGTCCGGGATGGATCAGGGCCAGCCAATGCGCCAGGTCCATGGGGTAATCGTCCGGGATGCCGTAAATCTGGTAAATCCCGGCGGAGCCGCGCCAGTGCCGGGCGGCGACATCGGTCTCGAAATAGCCCAGCCGGGCCAGCGCCTGGGCCTGGCCCAACCGGATATCGCGTTCGCGCAGTTGCCTCTGCCCGGCCTCCAGGGCCACGCGCTGGGCGATGCTATGGGTTTGATCGACCACCAGCACGGCGAAACGGGGCTGGGGCGCGGCCACGTCCGGCAGCAGCGAGCAATGCACATCGCCGATGAAGTTCTCGCCCAGGGCGGTGCGCAATTCCACCTCGGCGATGATGCCCTCGCCGCCGTCGCGGACCTGCTCCAGCAGGAGGCGCAGCCGGTTCTGCTCGTGCGGCAGGAAGAAGCGCGGGAAATAATAGCTGTGCAGGCGGCGGCGGTTCAGGCCGAAGCGCCGCACCGCCTGCTCGTTGCATTCCAGGATGACCCCCATCCTATCGACCACCAGGCCCGGCAAGGGCAAGGCCGAGAACAGGCTGGCGAAGCGCGATACGGCGTTCTCGGCGCGGGCCTGGGATTCGCGCAGTTCCTCGTTCTGGAGTTCCAGTTCGGCCTGGTAGACCTTCACTTCCTCGACCAGCTTGGCGAGGCTCAATTCGCCGCGCTCCACCGAGGCCAGGGCGGTGTCGAAATCGCCCCGCCGCGATCCCTGCGGTGGCCCGTCGCCGGGCGGGCCGGATTCAGCGCTCATCGGCGTGCTCCTCCATCCAGGCCGTGATATTGATATGGCTGACCACCGCACCGCCGCCGGGATGGCCGACCGGGGCGGCGTACATCAGGAACCAGCGCCGTTCACTGGGCGAATGGCAGGGATAACGGAGGGAGAAATGGCGGATTTCCCCGGCCAAGACCCGCTCGATCCCCACGCGGGCGGCGCGGGCGGCATGGGCGTCCGGTCCCGGTCCGGGGGGGCGGACCCCAAGGTAATGACTACCCGGCCCGGTGCGCACCAATCCATGGTCGCCATTAGTTTCGGCGAAATCGCGCCAAGCCTTGTTGACCAAAGTAATGTTTCCGGCGGAATCCAGCACGGCGATATATTCCGGCAGGGAATCGAGGATGGCCTGTAGGCGTTGGGCGTCCTTGAGGGTGGTGATCTCGAACAGGGTCAGCACCGCCCCGCCGATATTGCGGGGCCGATCCAGATAGGGCAAGAGCCTCAGCAGATACCAGCGGCCATCGTGGGTCCGCACCTCGCGCTGGGTGGGCAGGGCGGCATCGACGGCGCGGCGGAGATCGGCGGCGAATTCAGGGTAGTCCATGCTATGGGCGAAATCATCGATAGGCCGACCCAGGTCGCCATCGCGGACGCGGAAGATGGTCCCGGCCTCCGGCGTGAAGCGGGTCAGCCGCAGCCCGGTATCGACGAACACCGTGGGGATCAGCGCGGCCCGCATCATATTGTCAAGGTCGGCGTTGAGCCGGTGGAGGATATCGATCTTCTCCTGGTTTTCCGAGTTGACGGTGTAAAGCTCCTCGTTGACCGATTGCAATTCCTCGTTGGTGCTTTGCAATTCCTCGTTGGAGGCCATCAGTTCCTCGTTGGTGGCCTGCAATTCCTCGTTGGCGGTCTCCAGTTCCTCGATGGTGGCCTGCAAGCTGTCGCGGATGGCCGCGAGTTCGCGTTCCAGGTGCAGGATGCGCTCGTTGGAGATGGCGGCGATATCGACCGCCTGCTCGGGACGCCCCGGTTCCGGACCGCACGGCGGCTCGAAGGCCAGGAGGAAATGCCGGTCCTGCTCGAACTCCCCAGGGATCGGCGTCGCCACCAGGCGCACCCGGATCTCCTGCCCGCCGCCGGGCCGCACCGACAACACCTCCGAGCGCAGGCTCCGGTTTTCCTTGGCGGCCTTGTGGATCAAGGCCAGGCCGACCGGGGCCAGCTTGTCCACCAGGAGCTTGGAAATGTCCAGGCTGGCTTGGCCCTGGGGGATTTGCAGATAGCGGTGGGCGTCGCCATAGACGTGGACCAATTCGCGTCCGGCGCTCACCAAGAGGGCGGGCGGGGCGTATTGGCGCAGCAATTCGGCCCGGGCGCTTTCGATCAGGCCGGCCTCGGAATTCCAGGACGGTTCGCGGCGCGGGAACCCGGCCTTACGGCGGGCCTCGGCGGAGGGGACGGGATGCCTGAGGTCCAGGGGCAGGGCCAGCGGCCGCGCCAACCGGAACAACTTGTGCTTGGCGCTGGCCACGGTGAAATCGCGTTGGCGGCCGCCCAGGGATTCGCTGGACCCGAGCAGGAGGTGGCCGTCCTCCGCCAAGGCGTATTGCAAGCGCAGCAAAGCCTTTTCCTGGGCCGGCAGGTCGAAATAGATCAAGGTATTGCGGCAAGTAACCAGGTCCATGCGGGTGAACGGCGGGTCGGCCAGCAGGTTGTGGCGGGCGAACACGATATGCTGGCGCAACTCGGCCTTGACCACGAACTGGTTGCCCTTGCGGGTGAAAAAGCGTTCCAGCCGCTCGGGCGGGAGTTCGTGGGCGATGGCCTCGGCATAGACCCCGGCCCCGGCGATATCGATGTATTGCTGTTCCACGTCGGTGGCGAAAATCTTCAATTGCGGCCAATGCCTGAGGGCGTCGAAGGTTTCCGCGAACAGGATGGCGAGGGTGTAGGCCTCCTCCCCGGTGGCGCAACCGGCCACCCACACCCGGATCGATGACCGCGCCCGCCCGGACCCGGCCAAGAACGCGACCACGACCTGCTGCACCAGATGGAAAGTCTCGGGGTCGCGGAAGAAACGGGTGACCGGGATCAGGATATCGCGCTTCAAGGTGTGGATTTCGCCGCGGTCGCTTTCCAGCAACCGCAGATACCCCTCCAGATCGCCGACATTGCGGACCTGCATCCGGCGCTCGATGCGGCGCTGCACGGTGGCGGGCTTGTATTCGCCGAAATCGATCCCGACCTCTTTCTTCAACCCATGCAGGATGCCCTCCAGGGGATTGCCGCCGCCGACCGCGGCCGGTTTGGCGGGCCGCGCCTGGGAATCGGCCCGGTTGTGGACATGGCCGACGATGCGGAGCGCCAAAGCCTCGGGCGGCATGACCTCGTCCACCAGGCCGGTGGCGATGACACTGCGCGGCATCCCATCGAACTTGGCGGTCTCCGGCGCCTGGGCCAGGAGGAAACCGCCGGCGGCGTTGAGCGCCACCGCGCCGCGGGTGCCGTCCGAGCCGGTGCCCGACAGGACCGCCCCGACGGCCCGGCACCCGGCCTCCCGCGCCAGGGAGGTGAAGAACACATCGATAGGGAGGCTGGGTCCGTGCGGGCTTTTGGGGACCAAGCCCAGTTTGCCGGCGGCGATGGTCATGGTCTTGCCCGGCGGGATGAGATAGACATGGTCGGCCACTATCGCCATGCCGTTCTCCGCCATCAGGACCGGCATGGCGGTATGGCGGGCCAGGAGGTTGTCCATCATGCTCTTGTGGTCGGGCGAAAGATGCTGGATCACCACGAAAGCCGCGCCCGAATCGCTGGGCAAGGGATCGAAGAAGCGTTCCAAGGCGTCGAGCCCGCCCGCCGAAGCGCCCAGCGCCACCACATAGCCATCGAAACCGGAGGTTCCGGGACCGGGCGGCAGGGATGCGAGGGCATGGGGTTCCGGGTCGGGTTGGAGATCGTCGTTGGGGTCTTGCGCCATGGCGGGAGGAACCTCGTGGGGAAACGGATGGCTTTGTGAGCGTTTTTAGCGATTATGCCCGCTTTGCCCATGTGCGCAGCCCGTAAATCCACGGTGAGGACGGGAACAATCGCAAGCATGGCCCCGTTCCCGGCCTGGAACTAGAATGTGCGGTCCCATCCAGCGATTTCGATAGGTGAACCGTGCCCAGTTTCCAGCATCCGGCCCAAAGGGGCTCCGCCTTCTTCTATATCATGGTTTTGCTCGGAGTGGCTGTGGCCGCTTTCCTGGCGGGCCGTTATAGCGCCGATGGCGCCTTGGCCCAGGAGAACAAGAAGCTCCGGGCATCGGTGCGGCTGCTGCGCGGCGATAAACTGGGGATCGGCGTCGCCCAGGAAACAGCCCCCGACGCACCGGGACCGGCGGTCGCCGCGCCCTCGTCCGCGGTCCTGGCGGACACCGCCCCGCCCCCTACCGAAGTGGCGATCCCGACCCCCGTGGAGGCCGCGCCGCCCGCCCCGGAAGTTCCCGCCGTGGTAACCCCGCCCGCCCCGGAAGCCGCGGCCACCGCGACCGCGCCCGAAACCCCCATCCCGCCGCCCAAACCCCGCAAGACCGCCAAATCCTGGATTTCCGACCTGGGCGACGGCGTGCAGGGTACCGCGACCTATTGGCACTGCAACAACGCCAAGCTGGTGGCGGACGGGATGGAATACTACGCCTATGGCTCCATCCCGGCGGCGAGCCTGAAGAAGCCGGGCGACGCCTATTCGGTGAAGAACGGCAAGGCCATCGTCGTCAGCGGTTGTTGGAGTCCCAAACTGGACAAGGCCATCCTCTACCGCAAGAGCGATGGCCGGCGCTGGGAACCCGGTTTCAAGTTGGACGATGGGTCTTGGAGCTTGGAAATGGAATAGGCCCGCCGCGCCCCGCGCCATAACCCAGGCACAACCCCCACAGGCCGCACCGAATCCGCCACGGCCCACGGGGAAGGCCGCCGGGATGGGATAAGATAAGGCCAGTTTTCCCACCGGAACCCGCCCCATGTCCGCCGCCGATCCGGCTTTTCCCGGCCCCGAATCCGACCCCGCCGAACTCGCCACCCTCCGCGCCCTGGTCGAAGGCACGGCCCAGGCTATCGGCGAGGATTTCTTCCGCGCCCTGGTCGGCAACCTGGCGCGGGCCACGGGCGCGGCGGGCGCTTTCGTGGCCGAATTCGCCGCCGACCGGACCCAGGTCCGCTCCCTGGCGTTCTGGATGGACGGCGCGTTCCTCGATACCCAGTCCTGGGCACTGGCCGACACCCCTTGCGAGATCGTGCTGAGCGGCCAGCTTTGCCATTACCCGGCGGGGGTGTCCCGGCGTTTCCCCAAGGAGGAAGGCGTCGAAAGCTATCTCGGCGTCCCCTTGCGCGACGCCGACGGCGCGGTCCTCGGCCATTTGGCGGTCTTCGACCGCCGGGAAATGCCCCCGGAACCCCGGCTGCTCTACACCTTCCAAATCTTCGCCGCCCGCGCCGCCGCCGAACTGGCCCGGCTCGGGGTCGTGCGCCGCCTCGAAGCCAGCGAACAACGCTTCCGCGACCTATACGAGGAAGCCCCCATCGCCTATGTCCACGAGGATTTGGAATCGCGCTTCGTCAGCGCCAACCGGGCGGCGCAACGCATCCTGGGCCTGAAACCGGAGGAAGTGCCCGGTTTCGTCGGCCTGTCCCTGGTCCCGGACCATCCCGAAGCCCAGCGCCGGGCGGAAGCGGCTTTCGCCGCCCTCGGGCGTGGCACCGACACCGGCGGCGTGATCTTGGAACTCCGGCGCAAGGACGATGGCAGGCCGGTCTGGATCGAATGGTGGTCGCGGCCCGAGCCGGAAGGCCGCTACACCCGCACCATGTTCCTCGATATCACCGACCGGGTGCTGATGGAACGGGAACAAGCCCGGTTGCAAGCCCAGAACCGCTATCTCCGGGAAGAACTCCAGGCCGCCCACGGCTTCGAGGATATCGTCGGGCAAAGCCCCGCCATCCGCGCCCTGCTCGCCCATATCCGCAAGGTGGCGGGCACCGACACCTCGGTCTTGATCCAGGGCGAATCCGGTACCGGCAAGGAACTGGTGGCCCGCGCCATCCACGCCGCCAGCCCGCGCCGCGACAAACCCCTGGTCAAGCTCAATTGCGCGGCCTTGCCCACCGGCCTGGTGGAAAGCGAGTTGTTCGGCCATGAGAAGGGCGCATTCACCGGGGCCGTCGCCCGCCGGGTCGGACGCTTCGAACTGGCCGACGGCGGCACCTTGTTCCTGGACGAAGTCGGGGAATTGCCGTTGGATGTGCAGGCCAAGTTGTTGCGGGTGTTGCAGGAACGGGAATTCGACCGGGTCGGCGGTCAATCGCCGGTCAAGGTCGATGTGCGGGTGATCGCCGCCACCAATCGCGATTTGGCGCGGGCCGTCGCCGACAAGACTTTCCGCGACGACCTGTACTACCGGCTCAACGTGTTCCCGGTGGCGACCCCGCCGCTGCGGGAACGGGCCGGGGATATTCCCTGGCTGGTCCAATTCATGATCGACAAATTCGCGCCGCGCTTGGGACGGCGCATCGATGGCATCGGGGCCGCGTCCCTAGGCCGCCTTCAAACCTATCCCTGGCCGGGCAATATCCGCGAGCTGGAAAACGTGATCGAGCGGGCCATCATCCTGGCCGACGGTCCCATGCTGGAGATCGGCCCGGACTTGCTGCCCGGTGCCGTCGCGCCCGCGCCCGTCACGGACCCTTCCCTGGAGGCGGTCGAGCGCGAACATATCGCCGCCGTGTTGCGGGACACGGATGGCGTCATCGAAGGGCCGGGCGGGGCGGCGAAGGTGTTGGGCCTGCATCCCAGCACCCTGCGCTATCGCATGAAAAAGCTGGGCTTGCGCTAGCGTTTTAACGCCGATCCTGAGCCAGGGCGGGCTGCGGCCAGAACGGTCGCGGCCCGCCCCGTCCGGTCCGAATCTCCGCTTGTAAAAATATTTTTTTTCTCATAACGTGCCGTTTCCATGATGAGCGAATGTAAGCCAGCGTCCCCCGCCTTGAGCGCCCAGGAAAGCCGTCCCCCGCTTTCCAAGGATACCCCCCACCCCGAACGACACCGATGAAGCGGGCCAAACCCCGCCCCGGACCACGCCGTTCACGATGGGTCCGCGCAACCACGAAAACAATTATCCGGCCCGGCAGCCCATACCCCTATGACCGCCCCAGACCCCGGCGATAAGAAAACCATATTGGTGGTCGAGGACAGCAAGATGTTCTCCCGCATCCTCACCAATAGCATCGAGTCCGAACCCGCCTTCCGGGTGGTGGTGGCCGAAACCCAGGCTCAAATGATCGGACTGCTGGAATCGGGCCGCTATGAATTCTTCGCCAGCCTATTGGATTTGAACCTGCCGGACGCCCCGGACGGCGAGGTCATCGACCAAGCCTTGGCCTACGCCATTCCCTCCATTGTTTTCACCGGCAAATTCGACGACGACCTACGCGACCGCTTGCTTTCCAAAGGTATCGTGGATTATGTGGTGAAGGAGGGACCGGCCAATGTCGATTATGTCGTCACCCTGCTCAAACAGCTATTGCGTAATACCCAGCTCAAGGTGTTGGTAGTCGATGATTCCAAGACCGCCCGCTTGCACCTCGCCCGCTTGTTGAATATCTACCGCTTCAATGTGCTGGAGGCCGAAAACGGCGAACAGGCTTTGAACGTGCTGGACGATAACAAGGATATTTGCTTGATGATCACCGATTTCAACATGCCCAAGATGGACGGCTTCGACCTGACCAAACGGGTGCGGAACCTCTATAGCAAGCAGGATATGGCGATCATCGGCATGTCCACCTATGGCAATAACCTGTTGTCGGCCAAGTTCTTGAAGATCGGCGGCAGCGACTTCATCAACAAGCCGTTCCTGGAGGAGGAATTCTTTTGCCGGGTGAATCAAAACCTGGATTTGCTGGAATATATCAAGAACCTGAAATTCATCGCCAGCCGCGATTTCCTGACCGGCTTGTATAACCGCCAGCATTTCTTCGATGTGGGCGAGAAATTGTTCAGCCGCGCCTATCGCATGCAGAAAGCCACGGTGGTGGCGCTGACCGATATCGATTATTTCAAGAAGATCAACGATACCTACGGCCACGATATCGGCGATTTGGTTTTGAAAAAGGTGGGCGCGATGCTGAAAGCCAGTTTCCGCGCCACCGACCTGGTGGCCCGCTACGGCGGCGAGGAATTCTGTTTCCTCCTGCCCAATATCGAGCCGGGCCAGGCGCAGGGGATTTTCGAGGCGATACGCCGCAAGATCGAATCGGAACTCCTGGTATTGCCCGGCGGGGAAATCTTGCAGATCACCACCAGCATCGGGGTCTGTTCCAGCCTGGAGCCGAGTTTGGAGGAAGCCCTGAGCAAGGCCGATAAAATGCTTTACCAAGCCAAGCGGAATGGCAGGAACCAAGTCATGTTGATTTGAAAGGTCTATTATGCAGCTGATATCCGATGATAAGAATATGGCCCCCGCCTTGGTGATTTGCACGGTGGGAATATTGTTACTGGCTTTCGCGGGGGTGGGCCTGGTATTGCCGGTGGCGGCCAATCCCTTGGGGTTCGCCGCTGTGGCGGGGGTCGGCTTGGCGCTCGGCTGTGGGATCGCCTACGCCCTGGGGCGCGGCATCGACCGCCGCCTGGACCGGATGCGCCGGTTCAACGCCCAGTTGTTGACCACCACCGAGAGCGCCGGCCAGGGCGATTTCGGCCAGCGTCTCGAAACCGGGACCGGCCCCGCCGCCGCCGCCTTCAATGCCTTCCTGGACCGGCTCGGCGACACCATGCAGCGCATATCCCGCGGTGGCCGCGAGGTCAGCCAGGCCGCGCAGCGCCTCAAGCAATCCTCCGCCGTCATCGCCGAAAGCACCAACGATGTCGAATGCCGCTTGTCACTGACCGCGACCTTCTCGGAAAACATCGCCGCCAACGCCACCCATATGGCGACCGCCATCGAGGAAGCCTCGACCAATGTCGGCTCGGTCAGCGCCTCGGTCTACCAGCTCAGCACCAATATCAACACCGTCGCCGCCAGCGCCGAGGAAGCCTCGACCAATATGGTGGGCATCAACCACAGTTTCGACCGCATCGCCCAGGATATCGACACCGTGGCCAATTCCTCGGAACGGATGTCGGTATCGATGGCGGAAATCGCCAAGAACGCCCAGAACGCCATGCGCATCTCGGCGGACGCCACCGCCGGCGCCCATGAAACCCTCACCGCCATGAACCTCCTGAGCGAGACCGCCAAGAAGATCGGCCGGGTGGTGAAGCTGATCGACAGCATCGCCGGGCAAACCAACATGCTCGCGCTCAACGCCACCATCGAAGCCGCCAGCGCCGGAGAGGCGGGCAAGGGTTTCGCGGTGGTGGCCGGGGAAATCAAGGACTTAGCCCAGCAGACCGCCGAGGCCAACAACGAGATCGCCGACCAGATCGAGCAAATCCAGAACTACGCCGCCCAGGCTTTGCAGCATACCCAGGCGGTCAACACCGTGATCCACAAGGTGGCGGAGATCAACCAGGCCATCGACGGCTCGGTGGAACAGCAAAGTTCCTCGGCCCAGGCCATCACCCGCGCCGTGGACGGCATCGCCAACGCCAGCAAGGAATCGGTCTTGAACCTGCAAGAGGCCACCAAGGGCTTGAAGGAAATCACCCGCTCGGCGGCGGAGGCGTCCTTGGCCTCGCGCGATTCGGCCAAAGCCCTGGAAGAGGCCGCGACCGGCGTCAAGCAGGCGGCCAACGCCAGCGGCCAGGTATCGAGCAGCATCGAGAAGATCAACACCAACCTGCAAGCCATCCGTTCGAGCCTGACCAAGATCATGCAGGAAGTCGCGGCCGGCCACCGCCACGCCGACGAGGTGTCGGCCCTGGCCGACCGTTTGGCGCAGTGCATCAATGGTTTCGCGGCCCCGGCGCGGGAATATGAGGGAGCCGCCTTGTTCGACACCCAGCCGGCGGATCATTCCTTGTTGCCGCCCCACCCGGAATCCCGCCAAATCGCCCCCGCCGATCCCGGCTATTTCTCCGCCCCCGGCGACGATCAACCCTTGATCGTCTGGGATTTATCGATCTACAGCGTGGGTATCCGGGAGATCGACCGCCAGCACGGCATCCTGGTGCAGTTGATCAACCGCCTCGATCAAGGGCTCAAGCGCAAAATCAGCAAATCCACCCTGGAAGATATCGCCAATTACCTGACCGATTACACCATCTTCCACTTCAGCTTCGAGGAAAAGCTGATGGCCGACCATCACTATCCGGGTCTGGCCGCACATAAGGTGGTGCATCAGAATTTCGTGAACAAGGTCAAGCATTATCAAAACCAGCTCAAAACCCAGGATGCCGCCTTGGTCGCCACGGAAATCCTGGAGTTCCTGAAAAACTGGCTGCTGGACCATATCCAGAAGACCGACCGGCAATATAGCGCGGTCTTGAACGCCAAAGGGGTATTTTGATTCCGCCCTACCATTCCCGCGCCCGGCCTGGGCATTCCGCGACATGGGACGTCACCAAAAGCGCTTTCACGGGGACCGTGGGAGCGCTGGCGGAGCGCGGTGAACAAGGTTATTCCAGGAAGTTTCCGTGCAAGACAACGAGGAATTGATCCACGCCTTCGTCGAGGAAGCCCGCGAGCATTTGCCGCTGATCGAAGCCAATTTGCTGCGCTTGGAACAGCAGCCGGACGACCCGGCCTTGCTCAACGGCCTGTTCCGCAGCGTGCATACCATCAAGGGCGGGGCCGGGTTCTTCGGCCTGAAGAACATCGGCGAACTCACCCACAGCATGGAAAGCCTGTTGAGCCTGGCCCGCGCCCGGAAACTGCTGCTAGCGCGGCCGCATATCGATATCCTGCTCAATTGCCAAGACCTGCTGGCGCGGATGATCGCCGACCCGGCCCGCAGCAACGATATCGATGTCGGCGCGGAGTGCCGGGAACTCGACCACCTGATCGCCACCCCCAAGACCGCGCGCCCGGCCCCGCCCCGCCCGGAACCAGTCCCACCCCCCGCCGCGCTCCAACCGCCGCTCGCGGCCTTCCTCGCCGAGGCCCGCGACTATGTGCCGCAAATCGAATCCTGCCTGACCGCCCTGTCCACCAACCCGGATAACGGTCCCCAGCGCGATATCCTGCTCTACAGCGTGCAAGCCCTGCGCGAGGGGGCCACCTCCTTGGAACTCGCCAAACTGGCGGCCCTGGCCGAACAGATGGAAGAAGTGTTGGGCTTGGTCCGGCTGGGACAATTGCCGCTGGACCGTTCCGCCTTGCAAGCCCTGGGCGCGGCCTGCGACCAACTGGCACCGCTGCTGGCGCGGCCTGGGGCCGATATCGATATCGGGCCGGTCTGCCGGGGCTTGTTGGCCCTGGGCCAGGGCGAATCCGGCCCGGCGGTCCCGCCTGGTCCCCCGCCCGCGCCCATCCAGGCCGCGCCGATGGCCACAGAGCCGCCATCCCCGCCCCAACTGGAAGCCGATGAGACCATCCGCGTCCACGTCAAACGGCTCAACAAGCTGATCGATCTGGCCGGGGAACTGGTCCTGGTCCGCAACCAAATGTCGCGGCTGTGCGAAGCCATGATTCCCCAGGTGACCGGCCTCAAAGCCACCCTCCACAACCTGAACCGGATCACCACCGAGATGCAGGAAGAAATCATGGGCACCCGGATGCAGCCCATCGGGGTGATTTTCAATAAATTCCCGCGTTTGATCCGGCAATTGGAAAAGGATTTGGGCAAGCGCCTGGAATTGGTCACCGAAGGGGCCGATGTGGAATTGGACAAAACCATTATCGAATCTCTGTCCGATCCCGCGACCCATATTATCCGCAATATGGCCGACCACGGTATCGAATCCCCCGAGGAGCGCCTGCAAAAGGGCAAGCCGGCCATTGGCACCCTGGTCCAGAAAGCCTTCCATGAAAGCGGCCATGTGGTGATCCAATTCAGCGACGACGGGGCGGGGATCGACCCGGAATTCATCGCCGCCCAGGCGTTGCAAAAGCAGATCGTCACGGCGGAAACCCTGGCCCGGATGGGGATCAAGGACAAGATGAACCTGATATTCACCCCCGGCTTTTCGACCGCGCCGACCTTATCTGCGGTCTCGGGCCGGGGTATCGGCATGGATGTGGTGAAAACCAATATCGAGCAGATCGGCGGCACGGTCGATATCCATTCCGAACCGGGCAAATGGACCAGCCTGACCCTGACCCTGCCACTGACCATGGCGATTATCTCGGCCTTGATCGTCCGCGCCCGCGCTTGCCGTTTCGCCTTTCCTCAGGGCCATTTGGAGGAAATGGTGTTGTTGCAGCCGGAAAACTACGCCAAGCGGGTCGGCCAAGCCCACGGCCAGCGCATGTTATCCCTGCGCGGCGATGTCTTGCCCTTGATTTCCCTGGCCCGGAGTCTGGGGATGGACGATACCGGAGAAAACAGGGTATCCCCACCGGAAAAACCGCTGCATATTCTGATTATCAAAGCCGATGGCCACCGGATCGCGGTCATCGTCGATCAAATCCTGGGCAGCGAGGAAATTGTGGTCAAGCCAATGCCCGAATATTTCCGCCATCTCAAGAATTTCTCGGGCACCAGTATCCTGGGCGATGGCGCAATCGCCATGATTATCGATGTGCAAGGTTATATCCAACGCAGCCGCTTGGCTTATAGCGAAGTTTTGAAAACCATCGACAGCCGCCCGGAACATAAAATCGACCAGGAACCGCAATCCCTATTGATCTTCGACAACTATACCGAGGAGCGTTTCGCCCTAGCCTTGTCCTGGATACAGCGTATCGATACCATCGAACTGGGCCGCATACAAAACAGCGCCGGCCACGAATATATCGAATACCATGGCGAACAAATGCGCCTGCTCCGTTTGGAACACTGCCTGCCCGTCCAAGCGCCTAGTGGTATCAGAGAAACCGCCTATATCATCATCCCCAAGCAAACCAAGGTGCCGGTAGCCCTGCTGATCGACCGGGTGATCGATAGCAAGAATATCGTGGTCAAGCTGGAAAATACTGGACTCAAGCTTCCTGGGGTCTTGGGCTCGATGATCCTGGACGGCAGGATTACCCTGATCCTGGATTTGCACGCGATCCTCAAATCCGGCCTGCCCGAGAGCGTCGAAACCGTGGACATCAACCCGGAACGGGCCAACAGCAAGCATATCCTGCTGGTCGAAGATACCCCTTTTTTCATGCGGGTCACCCGGGAATTCATCGTGGCTTCTGGCTATCAGGTCACCACGGCTCAAAATGGCCGCGAGGGTTTGGAGTTATTGAATCAACAGGATTTCGATCTGGTCCTCAGCGATATAGAGATGCCGGTGATGGATGGCCGAGATATGCTCAAGAATATCCGCGCCAATCCGCGCTGGCGGGATTTGCCGGTCATCGCCCTGACCACGCTGAGCGATGCCCAGACCATACAGGAAGGCAAGAAATCCGGCTTCAACGAATGGCTGGTAAAATTGGATAAGGAATTGGTGTTGAAAACCTTGGCGCATTATCTCTAGGACGGGCGCAAACCATGCGGCAATTCATCAGTTTCTATCTGGGCGGCGAGCATTATGCCATCGATATACTATTGTCCAAGGAGATCGGGCGTTTGCATGAAATCAGCCCGGTGCCGGAAGCCCAGGAATATCTATTGGGCATCATGAATCTGCGCGGGCAAATCCTGACCGTGGTCGATCCACGATTCTTTTTGGGCCAGACCCCGAATCCGGCTCCACAGGATAGGGTATTGATTATCCTCAAAACCAAGGCGGAATTAAACCGGCTGGGCAAGCTGGGCCAGCACGCCATGGAAACCGGAATATCCATCAAAGACCCGCTGGCGATCCTGGTCGATAGGATGGGGGAAACCTTGAATATCGAGGACGGGGATATCCTGCCGCCATTACCCAACATGAATAGCGGCAACCGGGAATTTATTTCCGGCCTGATCCAGCAGGATAATCGGTATATTATCATTTTGGCCTTGGAACAGTTGATTAAGCGGCTATAACCCGGCTCCCAAGTCCCGCTTGGGTATGCTTGTCGCAAGTTCCGCCCACCCTCCGGCTTGGAACGGAGCGAATCCCACGGCATGGTTTTTAATCTATGAATGACCCCGTGAAAATCCTGGTGGTCGATGATAGCGCGACCTACCGGCAAATCCTGCTGGCGGTGATCGCCAATATTCCCGATGCCGAATGCGTGGGCATGGCGGCTTCGGGTACCATCGCCCTGGCCAAGATACCGATACTGAAACCCGATTTATTACTATTGGACGTGGTGATGCCCGGTATGGACGGCGTGGAAACCCTACAACGCGTCCGGCAGCTTTTCCCCGATATTCAGGCCATCATGGTCAGTGCCTTCGATATGGACCATGCCAAAGCCACCCTCCGCGCCTTGAATCTCGGTGCCCTGCATTTCGTGGCGAAACCGATAGGGGGGAATTCTGAGGAGAATACCGCCGAGTTGGCTCGGTATCTCAGCCCCTTGGTGCAGTGGGTACAAACCCGGAAATATGCCGGTCTTAGCCGCCAGGGGCTGCCCCATCCAGCGCCACCGCCCATGGCTAAAAAACCCCAAGCCATACCCTCCCCGCCGACCCAGAAAATCCCCATCGATTTGATCGTGATCGGCGTTTCCACTGGCGGTCCCAAGGCTTTGGAATGCTTATTGCCCCAATTGCCGGCCCGCTTGCCCTGCCCGGTATTGGTGGTGCAGCACCTCCCCGCATTATTCACCCAATCGATGGCGGCCAAACTGGATATGGAATCGCCTTTGCGGGTCGCCGAAGCCAAGGGTGGTGAATTGCTCGGGCCGGGTATCATCTATATCGCCCCCGGCGGCAAACACCTGGTGGTGAAACGGTTTCCCGGCGGCGGATATAGTTTGGCGGTAAACCAAGACCCGCCGGTCAATAATTGCCGCCCGGCGGTCGATGTGCTGTTCGCTTCGGTGGCCGAGGTGTTCAAAGGCAACGTGCTGGCCGTGGTGATGACCGGCATGGGACGCGACGGCACCGAAGGCGTGCGGGCGCTCAAGCGCGGGGTCGGCCTGTGTCGGTGCTGGGTCCAGGACGAAGCTTCTTCCGTGGTCTGGGGAATGCCGGGCAGTGTATTCGACGCCGGTTTGGCCGACGAGGTGGTGCCCTTGGAAGAACTGGCGGCCCGGATCGTGCGATTGGCGCTATAACCCACCACGGATATGATGGCGATACCCCCGATCACTCCCCTGGAATTCCAACAGATCAGTGTTTTGCTGCGCGATCAGTGTGGTTTGTATTTGCAGGAGGACCAGGCTTATCTGGTCGAGACCCGGCTGCGCGATTTCGTGCAAAACCTGGGTTTGGCGGGGTACGGCGAATTATATTTGCGCCTGCGTTATGAACCGGAGCGCTTGTTACCCATGGTCATCAATTTGATGACCACCAACGAAACCTTTTGGTTTCGCGATGAATCCTGCTGGAATGCGGTGGAAAAAGCCATTTTGCCGATGCTATTGCAAAAGCTGGAACGCGGGAGCGGTAGGGTCAAGATTTGGATCGCGGGTTGTTCGACCGGACAGGAAGCCTATTCCCTGGCGATGTTGATCGACGAGATTTGCCTGAAGCGCGGAAAACCGGAATTGGCCCGCGCTTTCGATATCCAGGCCATGGATATTTCCCTGGCGGCTTTGGACGTGGCGCGGTCGGGGCGCTATAACGACTTCGATATCCGGCGCGGCTTGTCGGAAACCCGGCGCGGACGCTATTTCGAACGGCAGGCGGATAACCGTTGGCTATTGCAGCCTAATATCCGCTTGCGGGTGCGCTTCGATGCCATCAATTTGGCCCGCGATTTCTCATGGCTCGGCAAATTCGACCTGATCTTCTGCCGCAACGTGACGATTTATTTCACCCCGCCGGTCCGCGAACGGATTTTGACGCAGATGGCCGCGATGCTGGAACCGGGCGGGGCGCTGCTGTTGGGCGCGACCGAATCGGTTTGGGGCGGGCGGGGGAATTTCAGGACGGTCGAATTCGAGGGCTGTATCTTTATCTCGAAACCGGGTTGAACCCGGTGCGTGGGGGGCGGGTCCGTCCGCCCGATTGGTCTCATCCGGGCGGATGCGTCCGCCCCTACCCAGTTTGTCACCATGGATACTTTGGAGCAGATCGCAACGACCACCCTCGGCCACTACGACCGCAACGCCGAGGCTTTTTTCGAGGGCACCCGCGACCACGATGTCAGCCAGAACATCGCCGCCTTGTTGCGCCATATCCGGGGCGGACCGCCGTTCACCGTGCTGGATTTCGGTTGCGGGCCGGGCCGCGACCTCAAGGCGTTCGCGGCGCTGGGACACCGGGCCATCGGCCTGGACGGCGCGGCCCGGTTCGTGGCGATGGCGCGGGATCACAGCGGCTGCGAGGTCTGGCAACAGGATTTCCTGCGGCTGGATTTACCCGCCGGGTATTTCGACGGGATATTCGCCAACGCCACGCTGTTCCATGTGCCGAGTCGGGCATTGCCCAGGGTATTGGGCGAATTGCGGGCGGCGCTCAAGCCGGAAGGGGTGTTGTTCGCCTCCAATCCCAGGGGCCGGAACGAGGAGGGCTGGCAAGGGGCGCGCTACGGCACCTACCACGATATCGAAGCTTGGCGGGGCTATCTGCTGGCGGCGGGTTTCGTGGAACTGGAGCATTATTACCGGCCCGAGGGGCTGCCCCGCGAGCAACAGCCTTGGCTCGCCACGGTGTGGCGGCGGGCTTGAAGCGCGGATTTAAGCTTCCTCCTTGGGATCGCCCTGCTCGCGGAAGCGGTCCAGGCCATGGGCTGCTTCCGCCCGCGCCAGGATGAAGCCGCGTAGTTCGGCGGCGAAGTTTTTTCGCTCCAGCATGGCTTTGATCTCGGCCTCGCTTTTTCCGACCAGACCGGCGGCACCGCCGAGCTTGAGCGCGGTGACATGGGCGAAGTATTGGATATCCGTCCTATCGACATGTCCGGTGGCGGCTTTTTGTTCCGGCGAAAGGTATTTGTTCGAGAAGTCCTTTTGGACGGTCTTGCCGGTCGCCGCCTTGTCGATTTCGTGCATCGCCCTCACCGCCCCGCCGGGAGAAACCGGATTGGCGGTTTCCAAGGCTTGCGCCAGGGTCAAGGACGCTTGCGGGCCGGGCAGGTGGGCCAAGCCCTTGCCTTCGGCGGCGGTTCGCAAAAGTTCGGGCATCATGACCAAGGCGCGGTCGCTCCTGCCGCCTTCCACCCCCACCATCACCGCCACCGCCGCCGCCAAGCCGCGACTTTCCGGCGGCCCCCCCGCGGCGTCCCCGCGCAGGATGTTGGCCGCCTGCCGCGCCATTTGTGTATCGGCAATCCCTTTTCCCTGTAGGGCCCGGACCTCCTTGACGAACTCGGGATAGCTTTTGCCCTCGTCCAGCGCGTCCCGGAACACCACCGCGCCGGGGCGTCCCAGGGCGGCGCGGGTGGCGTTCTGGGTGACGCGCATCGCCGCGGGATCGTCCTTGGCCGGTAGCAGCGCCAGGCTGCTACCCGGTTTGGGCGGGTGCGAGGGCCGGTCCGCGCCGTAATAGGGCGCGTGGGGTTTGGCACCGCGCTGGCGCAGGGCCAAGGCCAGCGCTTGGCCGGAGCCGTCGAATCCCGCCGTGGCGCTCGCGAGCGGGGCGCTTTTGGTCGGCTTGGGCGATTCCGGCTCGGCGTGGATGGGCTTTTCCCGGCGTTTGATCTCGTCGAAGGCCGCTTGCACCTCGGGCCGGTCCAGCAAGTCCTCGGCGATGCCTTGGATCATCTTCCGCAACTCGCCCAGGTTGAGTTCCACCCAGTTCTGGATGACGTCCTCGGTCGGATTGACCACGGCCCGGACGCCGATATTGCGGCCGCTCTTCACCAATTCGAGTTTGCTCAGCCTGTGCTTGATCCGCCAGCCCAGCAGTTTGGCGCGTAGGAGAAGACTTTTGATGCCGCCCTTGCCAGCCATGGCGAGGATTTGTGGCCGGATCGCCTCCACCGCCTTTTTCAGCCGTTCCCGCTTCTCCTGTTCCTTGTCTTTATCCTGGCCCTTCCTGTCCTTCCGCTTTTTGCGCCAAGCGTCGAACTTCTGCTTCCAGCCCTTGAGCTTGGCCCCCAGTTGCTTGAACTTGCCCTTGAGCCAGCGGCCCGCCCGCCGGGCGAGGTTTTTGACGCGGTCCAGGATTTTCTTGGCGATGGCTTTGATCTTGTCGCCGACCTTGGCGGCGGGACCGCGCAGTTTCTTCAATAGCCAATTGGAGACGAAATCGACGACCGCGACAGCGGCGGCGGCGAGCAGGGCGGCGAAGCGCGGCGCGCCCCCGCCAGTCTTGACCGCCTTGAGGAATTCGACGAATTGGGACACGGCGGCGAGGATGCGCCGGGCCGAACCCCAGGCGGCTTGGATGCCTTCCACCACCACCATCACCGCGCCCGCCGCCGGGACGATCATCGCCACCAATTTTTCCACCAGGAGCCCGATCAGGGCCGAGGGGATGGCCTGCTTCAAGCCTTGCCAGACCATGGCGGCAATGGCCTTGAGGGCCAGCCCGCCTTGCTTGAGGACGCCCCAGACCGCCGCGCCCATCCCCAGCACGGCGTCGAGCTTGTCGTTGAACCATTGCTTGACCGCGCCGGACAGCGCCGACCACAGGTGGTGCTGGATACCGTCCTTGACGGCGGCGGCCAGCTTGCCGAGCCAGGCATCGGGATTCTGGGCGATGTCCTTGACGATGGCGGCGAAGGCACCGAGGGTATCGGCCACCGCTTGGGCGGATTTGATCGCGCCCAGCGCCGCCGCCTTGGCGGCATCCAGGGCTGCCAGCAAGGCGTGTTGGTAGCCCGCCAGCAGTGATTCCAGCCCTTGGCCCAGGCGGTCCAGCAGCTTTTGCACCCCACGCTTGAGACTGTCCGCCAGTTGGTTGACCCGGTCTTCCGCCGCCTTGACCTTGCTTTCGATATAGGCCCGCCATTTCGCCCGCAGCGTGGGGAAGGCGGCGAGCAGGGCGTCGCCGATGGCAATCAAGGCGGCACCGATGGCGCGGATGAGGGCGACTACGGCGGCGCGGGCTTTTTCGATGACGGCGACGGCGAGTTGCTTGGCCCGGTCGATGGCGGCGCGGACCAGCCGCTTGGCAGCGTCGAAGATCGCCATCAGCCCTTGTTTGAGCCGGTCGAAGAAGGCGGTGGCCTTATCCGCCAGCCAGCCGAACACGCCCTTGAGTTCGCCCTCGGCTTCCCGCTTCTTGGCACCGGCCTGGGATTCGGCGTCGCGGCGGTGGCGGAGGGCTTGGCGCTCGCCCGCTTCGATATGGGCGCTGGCTTGTACGTCGGCTTGTTTTTGCTCCTGGCCGATCCTGGCCTCGCCTTGGGCGAGTTCGGCCTGGGTCTTGGCGCCGGCCTGGGCGACTTCGCGCTGTTGGTCCGCGGTCCAATCGGCGCGGGCCTGGGCGACTTCGGCACGGACCTGGCGGCGGGCCTCGTTTTGTTGGTCGGCGTGGTCTTCTTGTAGTTGGTCGAGTTGCTGGCGGGTCTGTGCCTGTTGTTCGGCGACCTGTGCGCGATGCCCGGCCTGTTTGGCCGCGACCTGGGCCTGGGCTTGGCCGAGGGCGGCGCGGACGGCGTTGCCTTGTTTGGCCTCGGCGATGATGGCGAGGGTTTCCGCGGCGTCTTCCGACGGGCTTCCGGCCCCGCCCGCTGGGAGGGCGGGGGCTTTGGCTTGCAAGGTTTCCTTGGGACGGCGCACGCGGATATCGTCCTCGCCCGCCGGGACGGCGACCTCGGCCCGACCCTGGGCAGTTTGGGCCGCGACGCTGCCCGCCAGCTTGTCTTTTTGGTCGGCGATCTGGGCCGGGTCGGCGTCGCCCGCGAGGTGCAATCGAGGCGACGGTCCCGCCGTGACTTCGAGGCCGGGGTCGGTGGTGGGCAGGGCCAGGATCGAGGCTTGCACCCGTTGGGCGTCGGCGGCGCTGAGCGCGCCATCGGCGGTGGGGGCGAGGCGCGGGGCGGGAAGGTTTTGGATCGGGGTGGGCGGCGGTTCGGGTAGGGGCTGGGGTTTGGGGACTGGTTGGGCGCTGGGCGAGGGGCTGCGCGGGGTCTTGGCGGTTGCGTTCCCGGTCGCTAGGGGCTGGACCGCCGAACCGCCGCCGTCGCCGCCGACTTCGATTTCCGGCATGGATGCTTGCAGGCGGGTGCCTTCCGCCTGGACGTCCTGGTCCACGGCGCTGCCGACCCCGCCCAGCGCCTTGACCGCCGCCCCCACCGGGAGTTGGGCGGCGGCCCCGAGACCGTCTTCCGGGGTCATGGCGGCGGTGTCGGGCGTTGCCGGGGCCGGTTCGGGGGCAGCGCCGCCCCCGCCCCCGCCGCCACCACCGGGCGCGGATTCGCCGCCGCCCACGTCTTCGCCGACGGCGGCGAGGCTGGCGGCTTTTTCATCCGCGCTGAGTTCAACGCTTTCCGGTTCGCCTTCCAGGGGCTTTTGGGCTGCGGTTTCCGCTGGGGTTTCGGCCTGCGCTGCTTCCTGCGCTGGGTCGCGCTGGGCTTCGCTGTGTTCGCGCTCGGCTTGTTCGAGGCGCTGGGCTTGTTGCGCGGGCTGGCTTGCCGCGTCGGTTGGCGGAGGCGCTATCGTTTCCGGCGTGGCTTCGGTGTCCTCCGGGGTGGGGTTTCCGGTCGGTGGCCCGGCGGCGTCGAGTCGGTCCTGGGTCTTGGCTGCTTCGGGCGTGGCGGGTGGTTCTTCGGCCAAGGACTGGACGCTGGGGGATGGCACGGCTGCTCCAGCTACGGCGGGCGCGGCGGTTTCCGGCTTGACCTCGGATTTGGCCGCGATGGCGGTGGTGGGTGGGGCGGATTTGCCCGGCTGGGCGGTCTGCCTGGCCGCGGAGCGGGCCTGGGTGGCGAGGGCAAGGAAAGGCTGCGTCCCCCGCGCTTGGCCGGGCGGAGAAACCTGGACGGTTGCCGGCGCGGGCGGGACGGTGGCACGGAAATCGCTGGCTCCGCGCCCTGCGGCCCGGATCGTCCCGGAGACGGGAAAGGGGAACGGCGGTTCGGGTTTGGTGCTCGCGGCGGTGCCGCCCACGGACTCCGGCCAACGCGGGGGCAGGGTATCGCGCCGGGGTTGCGCTTGGCTTTCCAGGCCGGGCTGGGCGGTGGGGCGGGGTTCTTGGACAGGCGGAATGGCGGTCGCGGCCCCGGCATGGAATGGCGGGAATCCCCCGGTTCGACGGGTAGGATCGATCCCCTGGTTGTCGAGGAAGGCAATGCCATAGGCGGGCGGTGCCCCGGCGGTCCCGGCGCTATCGCGGTGGCGGGCCGGGGAATCCGCCCGATGTCGCTGGGATGGGGGGGCCGGGTCTTTCATGGGCTTGTAGGACCGTTCAGTACACCGGCTCCAGCGTGTCCTTTTCGTCCGCGAACGGCGGTTTGATGTAGTCCTCCGGGACACCGGATTCAAGCGCCTTCTTCAAATCGGCCACATGCTCCCGGTGTTCTTGCAGTTGATATTCCCAACCCAGGATCAATTGGCGGCCTTTGCTTGGGGCGAGCGTGCTGCGGGCGACTTTGGAACCCGGCGCGACCAGGGCCGGATGCTCGCCCAGGTCTTTGGAGACGGCGTTGCGCCGCTGGGTCAGTTGCTTCAGGGCATCGTTCAGATGGGAGAATGCCGGGTCCTGGTCCAGGTCGGCGAGATAAGCCGCGCTCGCGGCGGGGTAGTCGTGGGGTTGGCCCACGAAGGCTTTGGCCAGTTCGGCGTGCAGCTTGTCGCGGTGCTTGAGCCAAACCCCGCGGGCGCTCTTCCAGGCGGGGATGGCCAGTTCGTTGTGGATGCGGTTCTTTTCCTTGTTGAGGTCGAGATAGCGCAACTGGAATTGGGAGATACCAGCCTTGGGGTCATCGGCCAATAGCTTTTTGCCCACCACCTTCTTTTCGTAAAAGCTTTGCAGGTTTGGCTTCAAGGCGGAATCCTTAGCCTTGAGGTGGTCGGGCAGGTCTTCCAGGCGGAACGGCAGGTCCACGCCCATACTGAACATCCCGGCGGCGACGGTGGCGAGCAATTGCCGGTTGGCGTCCGGCTCCGAGGTCTTGGGATCGGGCGGTTCCCAGTCCTTGCGCAGGGCGGCGAGTTTGGCGTCGGTGACTTCGTGGAAATTGCCGTTGTGGATGATGTAGGTGGGCAAGCCCGCGCCCGTGACGATCAGGCCGACATGGACCGGCAACACGATCAGGCTGAATTTCAGCTTCAGCTTTTCCTTGAGCAGGGACAGCATATACACCCAGCGCAGGGCGTAGACCCCGCAGTCCTGGATCAACTGGCCGGTGAGGGCGCGGGGGTAGGGGCGCTTGAGATAGTTGTCCTCCTCCCGCTTGACGAAATCCTCGATGTTATAGGGCGTAGAAATGGTGAAGGCGTCGGCGTAGCCTTCCAACAGCCGGATGACGGCCCGGTAGGCGTCGGCATCGGCCTTGAGCGGCCCGGCTTTGGCGGCTTTGGCCTCGCCCGCCTGGGGTTCGGCCTTGGCGAGATATTGGGCTTCCAGGAAACCCCGCCAATCGTCGATGTTCTCCAGTCTGAGGGCGTGCTTGCCCATGGCGGCGCGGTTTTCCTGGGTATACAAGCGCCGGAGGAAGCCGATCTGGTTCTTGCGGACCGCGAAAATCCTGGCCACCGGCAGATATTTTTCCACCCCGCCGATTTGGTCTTTGTCGAAGAAATCGATGGCGACGCCGCGCTTGCCCCCGGTCTTGCCCCGGTCGAAATAATCCCGGTGTTCGCCCCCCTTGTCGGTGAAGGCGCTGCGGGTGGCTTCCAGGCTGAGTCCGCCCAAATGACGGTCGCCCACCACGGCATCGAAGGCGGGTTTGAGCTTGCCGTCCAGGACGGATTCGAGCCGTTGCAAGGCGGCTTCGCCGTCCTTGGCGGCGTCGGCCTCGAAACGGGCCACGGCGTCTTCCATCAGCGTATGGACGGCGCGGAACAACGGCACCGCCAGTTCCCGTAATTGGTGGATGAGGGCGGAGAAATAGCTGGCGAGCGTATCGCTTTCGGTGAGACCGTAAGGGTCGCTGGCATCGGTGAGCTTGCCAAGTTCGCGGCTTTGCTTGACCTTGTCGAAATCGAGGCGCTCCGCTTCCCGGCGGATCTGCCAAAAAGCGGCCAGCAGTTGATCGATACTGGCCGTGGCGGCCTCCGCTTTGCTGAAATCCGCCTGCTCGATGGCGCGATAGGCGAGCCGTTGCCACAGCCGCTTGTCGGCCCCGAATTTGGAAATAGGCGGTTCGCTCCGGCCGCCGCCGCGGAAAAAAGTGCGCAGGCGCAAGGCTTCCCGGTCCAGTCCCATTTCGAGGATGCGGACCAGCAAGTCGTTAACGAAATTTTCGGAGCGCTCGTAAGGTGCCCCGGAAGGCGGCGGATCGGCCATCACCAGGGGCACCCATTTCTGGACGGCGGCCAAGTCCTTCGCTTCGGTGGCTTCGCAGAGCCGCAGCAGGTTCCGTATATAGGGCAGGCCGGAACTGGGGATGTACCACTCGGACAGGCTGTCCAGGGCTTCGATGACTTCCTGGTAGAACTTGGCCGGTTCCTTGGCCTTGGCCTTGGGGGGCTCCCGGCCTTTCAACTGCGCCACGGGGAGATACGGCGGGGGCGGGTCGTGCTGGACGCGGGCCTGCGCGGTGCCGGGTCCGCCGGACGCGGCCCGCGCCGCCGCCGCGCCCATGGCGTCGGCTTCCCGCTCCAATGCCGGTTCGGTGTTGAGGGGACGCCGGGCTTTCAGGCGCGGTGCCTCCGGCTGTACCCGGCCCTGCTTTTGCTGGACCACATGCCAAGCCTCGTGCGGCAGATGCCGTTCCTGGCCCGGCCCCAGGAAAATATCGCTGCCCTGGGCATAGGCCAGCGCCCCCAAACCGGCGGGTTTGGGCGAGTCGTAATGCACCCGCACATCGTCCATGACCAACCCGGACAGTTGTTCGACCCCGGCTTTGAGCGGGGCCGGCAATCCCGGTGGCCGGTCGAGCAGGTCGATGCCATAGCCCGGATGCGGGGTGGCCGCGCCCTGGGCGTCGGGGTCGGCACGGACGGTGTCGGGGGTGCGGTCATGGTCTTTCATCTTGCGCCTGCCTTTGTTTTCAGGGTTAGCCGCCCTTTCTTTCCTTCGCGTATTCCCGCCGGATGCCTTGCTGCACCTCGCCCAGGCTGATGGTTCCGCTGTCGCGGCGCAGGGCTTCCAGGGCGGCGTAACGGATGGCGTTCATGATGGCGCTGCCGGATAGCTCGTGTTCGCGGGCGATTTGGTCGAGGTCGATATCCCGGTCCAGCGCCGCCCGGACCGGGAAGCCCTGCCGCCAGAGCTTCATCCGTTCCTCGGGGCGGGGCAGGGGGAAATAGATCACCGACTCGAAACGGCGCGAGAACGCCTCGTCCAGGTTGTCGCGGAAGTTGGAGGCGAGGATGGCGACCCCGTCGAAGGTTTCCAGGCGCTGCAACAGGAAGGCGGTTTCCTGGTTGGCGTAGCGGTCGTGGGCGTCCTTGGTCTCGCCGCGCTTGCCGAACAAGGCGTCGGCTTCGTCGAAGAACAAAATCCAGCCCTTGTGTTCGGCTTGGTCGAACACCTTGGCGAGGTTTTTTTCGGTTTCGCCGATGTATTTGGAGACCACGGCGGCGAGGTCGATCTTGTAGACGGGATGGCCGGTGGATTGGCCGAGCAGGCAGGCGGTCATGGTTTTGCCGGTGCCGGGCGGGCCATAGAACAGGCTGCGGAAGCCCGGCCTGAGCTTGGCCGCCATGCCCCAGTCGTCCAGCAAGGTGCGGCCATGGCGCAGCCAGGTGTCGATTTCCTCCACCTGTTTGCGGGTGCCGGGGTGCAGCACCAAATCGTCCCAATCCAGCCGGGTCTGGATCAACCGGGCCGGGAAGTCCGCGCCGAAACCGGGTTGATGCGGCTGGCCGGTGGTGAACAAAGCGAGATAATCCGCCGCCAGCCGGAGCGGGGCTTTCAGCAAGGGTTCGCCGGGGCCGGGATCGAGCCTGAAAATATGATGGGCGGAGAAGAAATGTTCCGGGCCGAACAATTCCAGCAGGGCGAACCGCCCGGCCAAGTCCTCCGCCAACAGGAACAGCGCGGTTTCCACCGTCGGCAGGAAATCTCCCGCCGCCCCGTGGATGCCGCCGAATTCGGTGAAGCGGCGGTCGAAGCGCTGGTTTTTCAGGAAAAAGATATCCAAGAGCTGGGGCCGGACCGGCACCGCCAGGGCCAGGGCCAACACCACCCGCTCGGCGAAACCCAGCCGGTAATGGCGGAGGAAACCGGCATAGGGCGAGTCCGAACCGTCCAGGTCGGGCGGGACGCAATCGGTCACGGCGGCGGGGGCCGGTTCCTGGCGGAAGAAGCGCTTGAAGCGGGTATCCAGCAGCCCGGCCAGCCAGGCCATTTCCCGTTCCAGGTCGCGGGCGTTGGCGGCGAGGGCGTCCATCACCATTCCACCCGCAACGGCAGCGGCATCCAAGGCAATTTCACCCAGGCAAAGCCCCAGGGGAAGCGCTCCAACACCAGATCGTAGGTTTCCCGCTCCACCCGCAGCAGCCAAGCGCCGTCGCGCACCGACAGGGCACCGGCCCGCAGCAGGAAGCTTCCCCGGAAGCCTTGGATCGACATATGGTTGAGGATCGGCGCTTGGTCGATGACCGCCGCGAGCAGGTGTTCGCCTTCGGCGGTTTCGGCTTCGGTCAACGCGGTTTCCGGCTCGAACACGGTTTCCAGGTCCAGGCCGCACAGGAGTTTGTTCAAGGGGAGGAGATATTCGGGCGGTTCGGTCAGGCCGCTGGCGAGATAGTGCAGCAGGATCACGCCGCGCTGGCGGGCGGCTGCGTCGCGGAAATCCGCTTCCCGCAACAAGCCGAGCCGATCGAACAAGCTTTTCAGGAAGGGCCAGAGGATCACCAGCCCGGCGTTGTCCAGATAGATCGCCCCGGTCTCGCTGAAACCGGCGGCGGATTCATCCACCAGTCCCGCAGAGGGGCCGGGCGGGCTTGGCGCGGAATGGCGGGCGTCCGGGCCGCCGGGCGGGTCGTCCGCCGGTCGGGGTTGGCGGGAGGGCGGTTCCCGCGGCGGCATAGCGGCGTCTCCCGGCGGGACCGGGTGTCCGGCATGGTTTGCCGGTCGGTCCAGGGATTCCCGGATTTCCCCGTCCATCACTCCCATCGTCGGTTCCACCCGCCCGGATGCTGGCATGGCGCTGGCGGGCAGCTCGGGCCGGACCCGCGCCGGGGCGTTTCCGGTATGAAGCGGTGGAGCCGCGTCGCCCGGTTCCGCCTGGAAATTCCTAGAGGACAGCCCGGTGCTTGGTTCCACAGCAACCGGAGCTTGCGGCGCATCGGCTCCCCAATGGAATTGGGAAACCCGCGGCGATCCGGCCAAGCCGCATTCCTCGGCCAGCGCCGCCGCGACCACCCGCACCGCGCCGGGCGCATCGGTGGACATTTCGACGCAAGCCCGGACCAAGGCCGGATAGGGCATGGCCTGTCGCTGGGCGAGGCGCAGCAACACGCCCCGGCTGAAATCCAGCCGGTCGGCAACGGGCGGCTCGGATAGCACGACGGCGGGCAGCAGGCTTTGCCAGACCTGGCTTCTGAAGGTGGTGGGCGCGGCGGTCGGCAGGTGTAACAAAACCGTGGCCAGCGGCGGAAGGAAACCGCCCAGGGCCGGAGCCGCCAACACCGCCAGGGCGATCAAGGGCCGGTCCTCGAACTGGGCGGCGAGGCGGCGCAGAGCGTTCCGGTCCTGCGCCAATTCCGGCAACCGCCGCGCCAATAGCGCCGGAGCCTCGCGCAATAGCAGGTCCAAGGCGGCCTGGGGCTGGCCGGGCCGGGCCAGATCGGCCCACCAGGGCAGATAGCCTTGCCGCACGAAATGGGTGAACAGTTCCAGCGCCGAGGCCAACCGGGGTGGCGGGTCGCCGGTCGCTTGGCGTTGCAGATGCCCGGCCAGGGCGAGGCGCAGTGCCGCGCCCAGCCGGTCCGGCAAGTCTTGTTCCAGCCGCCCGGCGGCGAGGACTCCCAGGTCCAGTTCCAGCCGGTCGATGCGGTGCAAAAACTCGGGAGCGCCGAGCGCGTCGAAATGCCGTTCCAACCAGGGGCCGAGCCGCTGGAAGAGGGCGCTGGCCCGCTGCTGCAAGGGCCAGGCCTCGTCCAGGTTAGCGACGGTCAGTTCGACCGTCTGCCGCAGGATGGCGTGGCGTTGCCGGCCCATATCCGCCTAAGCCCCGGCCAGCAGGGCGGCGACGCCACGGACGAACACCGTGTCCAGCCCGGTCTGAGCCTTCACCGCCCGGATCGACAGCGTGGCGGCGGGGTCCAGGTCCAGCGGGCAATCCCATTCCGGCGGCGGCGATCCGCCGGTCAAGACCCAATCGACTTCCACCCGCAATTGATCCACGCCCTTGCCCGCTTTATGGAAATACACCGGCAGTCCCAGCACTTCCTGGGTATCGGCGCGGCGGAAGTAATAGAACACCCCGGCCTGGCCGTTCAACACCTGGTAGGTCGCGCCTTGTTGCAGGCCCGTCGCCGCCGCGCCGTCCTTGCGGACCAAGCGCAGGGGGAAGTCGGCATCCTGGCCGGGCCGGACCAGGACCGCCGTGGCCTGGACCAATTGCAGCCGCGAGGGCACCGGGGGCTGGCCGGGCTGGGCGGTATGCGCTTTGAGGGCGGCGACCACCACCAAGGTATCTTCCTTCAGGCCGGCCAGGGGCAGGGCCAAATTCCCGCCGTTGCCGGGCAGGGCCGCGCCGGTCGCCACCGCGTCCGGGGTCGGATTCGGGGGCAGGGCGATACTCGGGGTGGCGAGGCCGGGGATGGGGAAGGCGGCGGTGCCGCCGTCGCGGACGAATTCGCCATCGCGCAGCGGACGGGTCAGCAATTGATAGTTGGCCGAGGTTTGCGTGGCTTTGAGCGCCACCGCCGCCCCGCTCCCATAATCGACCCAGGCCGGGGTGGCGGCCACGGCCAGGGCCGGGTTGGCCCGGACCTTCAAGGGCAGAATGGCGTCCAGCAAGGCTTTCTGGGTTTTTTGTTGATCGCCGGGCTTGAAGGTTTTGAGGGCGAAGACGCGGATATCGGTGTCTTCCTGCATCGTCTGGGTCCGCAAGGCGATGGTATGCGAATCGCCGCGCACCGGGGTTGCACCCGAGATGAATCTCAGCCCGAGCGGAGCCTGGGTGGCGGGGTCTACCACGATGTCGTCCGCCCCTTGGGGATTGGGCAGGAGCCGCACCAAGCGGTAATCCACTCCGGCCTGGCTGGCCTGCACCTCGACCTGGACCGTGCCGCCATAGTCCACGATGCGGGCATCCTGCGGTCCCTGGGCGGTGCCTATGAGCAAGTCGGCATCGACGATGCCTGCGGCGAGGCTCCGGTCCAGGCCGACGCTGATCGGAAACAAGGTGCCATCCTCGTTGGGTTTGGCCGCCGGATTGAACAGCTTCAGGGCCAGGGTTTTGGTCGCCCTCACCCAAAAACCGCCGGACGCGCCGACGGGCGGCGTCAGCCTTAGCCCAGGTTCCTTGCCATCCGCCGCGATGGGCGGGGCGAAGGGCTGACCGTTGGCTTGGAGCAATTCATAGCGGGTATCGAGCCGGCTGTCCGCCACCAGGACGCTGCCATCGGCTTCCGCGACCGCCGCCCAGGTCCAGGTGTGGGTCTTGCTGGCGCGGAGGGCGAAACGGATATCGTCGATGATGGTCGGCGTCGGCAGGTTCAAATCGCCGCCATCGCCATAGTCCTGGATAGTGGGCGAAAAGGGCTGGCCGTCCGGGCCAAGCAATTGGTAAAGGACGCCGGGTTGGCTGGCGAGCAGGCTGATCTGGCCGCGCTGGCCCCAGGCCACGGTGTCGGTGTAGCGCACCGGCAAATCCGCCAGGGGATAGCTCCGGCCCAGACCCAGCCAGTCGGCCACCCGGTTGCGGGCGTCGCGCAGTTCGAAGCCCAGCCGGAGCGCCGCTTCGGGGTCCGGCCCGGTTAGGCCACTCCGCGCCTGTTGCTGGCTGTCCAGCCAAACCCGGCGGGCCGCCTCGAACCCCGTGAATTCTTCTGGTCCCAGCCAGACGGCGTAGGCCGTGAGATGGGCCGGGGTTTCTTCGCGCAGGGTTTGCTCGGTGAAGCGGCGGAAACCGGGATCGGCCCAAGGGCCGTCCGGCCCGCCGGGAAACACCGCGCTGAGTTGCAGCGAATAGGGATCGGCGGCACGGGCATCGGCCAGCAGCGGCCACTCCCGTTGGCCGAGATCGCCCGCGACCGGGCGCAGCAGCAGATGTTCGATCACATGGCAATGCTGCCCAGGATCGGCCGGGTCCAGCCCGAGTTTGAGCCGCAAGCGCCGTTCCAGGCCGGAACCGGGTTCTGAGTCGGGATTCCAGGGCGCGGACAGGTCGTGGCCGGTGCCACGGTCGGCGCTGAGGGCGGGATAACCACGCAGCCAAGCACGCTTGGCCTGGGCCAGCGCCTCGGACCCGTCCCATTGCCGCCGGAATTCGCCGGGGTCGGCGAAGCGCTCGGCGTAGCGGGCCAGCAAATGGTCGAGCAGGCGGTGACGGCGGGCCGGGTCGGCGGGAACGGGAGCCGCCGCCGGGGGATCGAGCAGGAATCCAGGCGCGGCACTGGGGCTTTCAACCGCCAGCCCCAGGTAGTCGAGCCGCCGCTCCTGGGCGGCGACCCGCCAAATATCATCCAACCGGAGGCTGGGATCATCGATATCGGCGGCGAAATAAGTCCGGGATTCGTCGCCGTCGAAGCCAAGCAGGTCGCGCAGATGGGCGAGTTGGGCGAATTGGTTGGCCAGGAGCTGATCGAAAAACAAGAGATAGGCTTGTAACTGGGCGAGTTGCGCCCGTCGCCGGGTATCGGCCTCCGGCGGCAGGCCCAGTTCGCCCAGGCCGTAGATTTCCGGGAACTGGTGTTGGGCCGAATCATAGCGCTCTACCCGCCGGTCGCGGCCCGGTGGCGGGATCAGGTCCAAGGCCTCGGGCCGCGCCGGACGGTAGGTCAGCCCGGCCTGGGCCGCGATATGCCGCCCGGTGGCCGCGGCCCGGTCGAAGCCCACTTCGATCTGTCCGCGTTCCAGGCGTATATCCAGCTGCGCCAGATCGAGTCCGGGGGTTTTGCCGGGTTCCAGCTTCAGCCACCAGGCTTCCCAGCTTGCGCCGTCGCCCAGGGCCAGATGCTTGACCATGCGGACCCCCGCCACGTCCATCAACGCCCGCACGAAGTCGGAAACCCGGAGGGCGGTTTTGCGTTCCAGCGCCGCCAACGCGGCGGCGTCGATGAAGCCTTGTGCCAACGGCGGTCCTTCCATGATCTGGTCGATCCCCAGGCCTTGCGTCCTGCCTTCAGCCAGGGTTTGGAACGGCACCGGCGGCGAGAGCGTGGCGGCGAGCGCGTCGAGGACCGCCGCGTACAGCCGTTCCGGGTCGGCGGCGGGGTCGATTTCAAGGCTGGCCCGGACCTGGATTTTTTGCTCTTCCATCACCTCGAAGGCGACGAAATCCATGCCCAAGGGCCGATGGGCATGCAGGCGGGTGGCAACGGCCTGGACCAGCTCGGCGCTGGGCACGTCCAGCGCCTTGGATTTTTCCAGCAGCACCCGGTACAGCCCGCGCAGGCCCAGCGCTTCCGCGCCGGGTCCGGGCCGCAGCCGTATCCCGCCCCGCCGGGCCGGGTCCGGGACGGGGCCGTCCTCGGCATCGAAATAAGCCGGGGGTTCGGGCGTGTCGATGGCTTCGATCCAGGCGTTCCTGACGCCGCGCACGTCCAACGCCAGCTTGCGGAAATCAGCCAGGGCGACCGGGCGGCAGGAGAGGATGCGGGCCGGGCCGGGCAGGCTGGCATAAGGGTCTTGGCCGCCCTGGGCCAGCAGGTCTTGCAGGGGGAAGCCGCAGCGGTAGTCCAGTTCGGTCAGGGAGTAGCAGTATTGTTCGAGGATGGTGATGCCGGGGTCGTGGGCGTTGAAGTCGGTCCATTGGGAACCGGCCAGCCGTTCCAACTGGCGCAGCCCTTCGCGGCGCAGGGCGGCGTAATCGTTAAGGGACGGTTCTGGCGCTGGTGTGGGGTCGGTCGGATTCATGGCCTGCCTGCGACTTGCCTGGGATGGGATGGTGGTAGCGGCCAGGGTGTGGACCCCGGCCTCCGCGAGCGGGCATGGATTACGGGCTCACCGCCGCGACCCGCGCCGCGAGGCGCTCGATTTGCTGCGCCTGCGCCTTCAAGGCCGCGAACAGGAAACCGGCGTAATCGAGAAAGCTGACGAACTTGCCGGTCTCGTCGAGGATTTCGCCGGGCGATTGTTCGGAAATGACGCCGAGGCGGACCTTGGCGTCGATGCCGGGTGATTTGAAGCGGTAGCGGTAGATCGGGGTCGCCAGCAGCTTGGCGTGCAGGGCTTGGTAATCCGGTTCGGTCAGCGCCTCGACATCTTGTTTGTGTTCGATGGAACTGTTGTTGACGAAGGTGCCGTTGACCTCGAAGCGGTCCCACACCGACACCCGCCGTCCCAGGCCGGCCGATTTGTTGCCGATGATCATCAGGGTTTTGTGGGCGGCGGTGTCGTTGGAAATCTCGGAGACATTGGTCACGCCGTCCGGCAAGCCGCTCCAAGTCCGGGTGAAATAGAGCGGGTTGGAACTGGCCAGCAGCTTGGTGGTGCCGGTGGTGGTATCGACAGTGGAAGCCCAGCCGGCCCCGCTGTTGCCCCAGAAGCCCACTTCGTTGTCGCCGGCCATGCCGATGAAGGCGCGGTCGCTGTTGGGGGTGGATTGGAACAACCAGAGTCCGGCGGTGGCGCCGTTCGGTCCCTGCCGCAGCCGGATGCGGTCGGCCACGTCGAGCTTGAAGGCGGGGACGGTGGTGCCGATGCCGACATTGCCGCCGCCCGCCGGATTGGCGTCGATGGTCATGATGTAGTTGCCTTCGACCGTATCGGCGAAATAGAAACGGCGGTCGCTGTGCATGCCGAAGAGCAAGCCGCCGCCCGGATGGGTGATGGCGGAATGCGCGGCCTGGCTCAGGCGGATGGCCTCGAACCAACCGCCCCAGGTATTGGTGGTGGCGAGGATATCGAGTTTGGCACCGGGGCTGTTGGTGCCGATGCCGACCCCGCCCGAGGGCATCAGCGCGATATGGTCGTCGGGATCGTTGGCGGTCCCGAGTTCCAGGGTGCAGGCTTCCCCGCTGCGCGGGTAATAGCGCAGCCAAGCCGCATCCCCGGTGCCCCCGCCGGGATTTTTCGGGAACAGGACGCCGTTGGCTTCGCTGTTGCCCGAACTGGGGATGAATGCGCCATTGACGCTGACCCCGCCCGCGCCGCTGATCTTGAGGCATTCGGTCGGGGGATTGCTCCCGTTGGCCGCGAACAGGATGCGCAGGTTGTCGTTGGCTTCGTCGCCGAAAACGATGATGGCGTCCTTGCGGTTGGGGCCTTCGTCCTTCAGGCCGACGAACAAGCTGTCGCCGTCCCAGGTGTGAAGGATGCCGTAGCTGTTCTTGAGCCCCCATAGGCCGGTAGCCCCGAATTCGATGTGCTGGCCGAACAACATGGGATTGCCATAGCCCGCGCCCTCGGCCCCGGTCTTGGTGACGATATGCAAGGGCGTGGCGGGTTGCAGGGTGCCGATGCCGATGTTGCCGCTGGCCTGGTCGATGAACAGGCGGCTGCGGCCCTGGCCGTCGCTGATCGAGAACCCGGCGCGGGCGCTGGCCGGGAGGTTGGAATCGGCGAACGGGTTCATTTGCAGGGTCCAGGCCGGGCCGGGATCGGAGAAGCCGCCGTAGAAATTGATCAGCCGTTGCGGGGTGTTGGCGTCGCCCGCCGCCGCGATGGACAAGGGATCGCCGGCCGGTTTGGCGATGCCGTCGTCCTTCTGGTTGAGCATGGCGTCGAGGAGGTCGGCGAAATTGCCCTCGGTGGGGATTTGGTTCTTGCGGAAGAAGGCTTTCAGGGCGAGGCGGTCTTTGGTTTTGATATCCACGGGCATGGCGGCTCTCCGAATGGGGCGGCGGTCAGTTGACGATAAAGTCCAGTTCGATCTTCATGTAGCCGATGCCGGTGAAATCGGCGTCCACGAAACCGGCCTCGGCGATCAGGTCGATCTCGTGCTGGCGGTCGGCCACCAGCACGGCGTCGGGCCGGTCGGCGCGGACCCGGTAGCCGCCACCCTCGTCCGCCACCCGCCGGAAGCCCAGGCCGTCCTCGTCCTTGAACAGCTTGAGTTCGGCCACGTAGTCCACATAGGGCCGCCGTTCCAGGAAGTCGATGATGGCATTGGCGTAGATGCCGCCGCCGATGGTCACGTCGCTCCCCTCGGCGTAGGCCCAGGGCGACAGGAAGCGGTTGAGTTCCTCATTCAACAGGGGCCGGTAATAACCGGGATCGCGGCCCGCCAGGAAGCGCACGGCGAAACGGGTCCGCACCGGCACGTAATGGGCGTTCTTCACCCGCAGGTCCGCCAGCGGCGGCATCCGTTCGCGCAGGAAGGCGGCGATTTCGGCGAGTTGCCCGGCGGTGGCCTTGGGCGCGAACGGGTCGAAGGGGAACCGACCCTGGATATTGGGCACTACCACCACCTCGACCCGGCCCAGTCCGGTGGGGTCGGTGGCGGCGGCGGGGATGCATTTGGCCTTGTAGATGGCGGGGAAGCGTTCCAGCACCAAGCGCTCGTAATCCCACAGCGCCACGGCCCGTTGCTTGTGGCGTAGGCGTTCGCTGACGCGGAGGTCGAACGCGGCCCCGGCCTCATCCGCCGCGCCGCCGAACGAGGAATAGGGCTGCTCGATGGCGGCGATGCCCGGCACCGGGGTGGCGGGTTTGCGGAGGGTGTGGGGCGGGAGCGGCTGGGCCGCGCCTTCCGGGGCGTCGGCGCGGGTGGCGGCGACGGCCTGGGCCAGGATGTCGATGCTGTCGCACAGGCCGTCGGCGGCGCGGGCGACGGCGGCGCGGAGCCAATAAAGCTCCGGCGGTAGCAAGGTGCCGGGCACGGCCGGAGGCAGGCGGAATTGGACGATGCCCGGTTGCAGCAAGCCGGAGGTGCCATCGGCCAGGAGACCACCGCCCAGATCGTGCCATTGATTGCCGGACAGATAGCTCCAGGCCACCGGCGGCGGTTCCAGATCGGGATCGGCGCTGCCCTCGGCCAGTTGGAATAACACGCTGATATCCTGGGGCGCGGCCAGTCCTTCCAAGCCGATATAAAGCTCGCCCTCGAAACCGTAGGACGGCAGGAAGCGGTATAAGCCGGTGTCGGGTTCGGGCTGGATTTCGCTATGGCCGAACACCTGCCAATGGTAGAGACGCTCCGCGCCCAGGCCATAGGCCAAAGGATCGGCGGGGTCCAGGGCGATCTCCACCGAGCTTTGGTAATCCACGCTGAAAGACTTGAGCTTGGGGGTATAAGGCGGATTGATTTGGTAATCGGCGGCATTGGGCGTGCCCTCGCCCGCGATGGCGAGGGCCAGGGCGACCGCCTTGGCGGCGGCAACCGTGGCGTAGTTGCCGTGCTGGAAATCCGGGCTGTTCAGTTCCAACCGGAAATAGCGCGGCCAAGAAGCCGGGCCGTCCGGGCCGGGCGCGGCGTAGTCGCCTGCCAGGCGGGCCGGGACGTTGCACGGGCCGAGCTTGCGCGGGGTATGGGCGTCCTTGGCGTCGAACAAAGCCACCTTGTCTAGCAGCGGGACGGCGAGGCGGTGGTCCACCAAGCTGAGACTGGCGGTGAAGGCGGTATTGGCCGGGGCCGAGGTCCAGGCGGGATAGTTCTGGTAATGCCCGCCCAGGTCGGCGGCGGGCAGCTTCATCCAGGGCAGGTTGAGGCTCAGGTTGTCGAGGCGCTTGCCCGCCAGTTCGGGATGGGTGAACAACAAGGCCGACCCCGCCGCCGGGGACAAGCCGAAAGGCTCGAAGGGCCGGCCCGCCACCAACGCGCCCTCGTCGTTGGCCAGGAGCAAATCGGCAAGGCCCACGACGCCGACCTTGAGCGATACCCGTTCCAGCGCGAGGGCTTGGAACAAGACATAAGGCGCGGCCATCCCGCCGTCCTGCCGCGGTAGCAGCCTGAGCAGCGGCCAGGGACTCGCCCCGTCCACCGGGGCGGCCAGCGCCGGGGCGGAGGCTTTGAACCCTAGGGTCAGGCGCAAGGCTTTATACAGTTTCCCGGTGGTGGGCAGGGGGTAGTCGATGCTTTCGCATTGTAGGGTGTCCGGTGCCACCCAATCCTTACCGCCGCTGATCCCGACTTGGAACGGCGGGGGATCGGGTTGCGGACGCCCCTCCTGCGTCAGCAAGGCGGCGATATCCTTGGCGTTGTAGTTATCGGGCTGGAACACCAAGGTCAATACCACGCTGCGTTCGCCCTGGCTGAGGCGGAGCAAGGGCGAGGCCAGCGCCCAGCCCAGCGGCGGGGCCGGGTCCGTAGCGGGAATCCCGCGCCTTTGCCCGAAAGTGCGCCACCGCGGCGTACCGGCCCCGTCCGCGCTCCGCACCCAGGTGGCATCCGCCGCCGCGTGCAGGCCCAGCCATTCCTCGCGCTGGGCCACGGGGGGACGGCCTTCGCGGTTGCGCCAAGCCAGTTCCAGGCCGGCAATGGCGTCTTGAGCTTCCACCGGTGTCAAAGGCGGTGCTTGCTCGCTCAACAACAGCGCCGCGAGCTTGGCGAACACCTGCGAGCCTTCGCCGCTTTGCGGCCAAACCCTGGCCAATAGGTCCGGCAATTCGGCCACGGGCCGGACGCGCTCGCCCGTCGCCAGCCGCGCCATGGCTTCCAAGGCCGCTTTCTGCGCTTGGCGTAGACCCGCCGGGTCCAGGCCGTCCCGGACCCGTTCCCGCCAGAGGGCGTCCAACTGGGCACGGCGGTCGGCGTAGACCTTGCGGGTATAGGCCGCGGCCAGAATGGCGTAGACGCGCTCCCATTCGGCGGGCGATGGCTTTTGTTTGGGATCGGCCCGCCGCGCCGGTCGCCGGACCCGCGCCAGAAGGTCGAAATCTTCCAAGGGACAGTGGAAATAGGCTTCCACTTGCTCCAAGGCGGCGGCAAAACGGTCCAGGTCGGTGGTACCGGCCTCGGGTTCGAACAGGCCCTTGACCGGGGTGAAATCCAAACCGGCCAGCGCCTTTTGGAAATTCTGGGCGAAGGCGGTGGAAGCCCGGCCATAGGGATTGTCGGGACCGTCATTCAGCAAGCGGTAGCTGGCGTCCCCGCCGCGCCGTTGCGCCGCCGCTTCCAAAAGGCCGTTGACCACGCGCCAATCCGGGTCGATCTCTATCTTTTTCGCCATCATCGCCGCGAATTGTTCCGGGGCGAGGCGGAGCTTGTTGACGATGAAGCTCTGGGCGTCCTGGCTGTCGCGGTGCCAATAAATATCTTCCAGGGACCGCAAACCCTCGGGCAGACTGGCGAAATCGGGGGCTTGGTTGCCCAAGGCCCGCTTGAGGTTGGCCCAGAACTCGGACGAGTCGGGCGGGACGATGGCGAAGGCGGGATTGTTGGTGACGGCCTTGCCGATGCTTTGCAGCGTGGCGTTGATGGCGAGCCAATCGGCCCGCGCGGTTTGGAGGCGGCGGTCCTTGAGACGGACGAGGCTGCGGAATTCCTGGAAATCCAGATAAAACCCACCCTGGGAGCCACCGCCGACGAAGGCCAATAGCCGGTCCAGTTGGTCGAGCAAGGGCGCGTCCGGAACCTGGCCGGTGGCGGGATAGGCGGGCAGGGCGTCGTGGTTGGCCGGGTCGCCATAGACCAGGGCGGCCATGGCCAAGAGCGGGTCGGCTTGGTCGATTTCGCTGGCTTCCCGCGCCTCGCGCAGGCCGATCACCCGCTTGTCCACAAACACCGAGCGCAGGCTTTTCACCCGCGCCCGGTGGACGGTCAAAGCCGTATCGGTGCGGTAGCTCAGGGTCCGGCCCTGCTCGTCCTTGCCCGCTTCGAGCCAGGTACCGGCGGGCAACAGCGCCTGCTCGATCCCCGCCGCGATCCGGGCGATCAAGTGGACATGGTCGGGCCGTCCCGGCCGGGGCGCGAGGCCCAAGACTTGGCGGTAATAGAAATCCAGATGGTCGCGGGTCAGCCGGTTGAGCCGGGCCTGGGCCAGCCCGAGCAAACGCAGGAAGGCCAGCAACAACACCAGATGCGGGCGGCGGTGCGGGCTGGCGGCGTCGTAGGCGTCCGGCTTGGCCAGGAACGCTTCGATGTCGCGCCACAGCGCGGGCAGGTCCGAAGGGTCCAGCCCGGCGGGATTCAGGAAACCCTGCCAATCGCCATCGACGCGGCCATCCAAGCCGCGATAGGCCAGAATCCGGGCGAAGGCGTCGGCGAAGGCCAGCCCATCGGCGGGACCGCGTTCGTCCAGGACGGCGGTTTCCGGGGCGAGGGCGGGCAGGGACCGCCCAGTTTGGCCGGTGCCGTCGCGTTCGAGCGCAAGAGGGGCGGGAAACTGTTCTGGCATGACGCGGCCCAGGGGTTAGCTGCCTTGGAATTTGGCGTTGGTGGTGTTGAACATTCCGCTGCCGCCGCCGTATTGCGGCGTGGCGTCCGGCACCGGCCCGCCGGGCGTGGGTTGTTGGGCCGGACTTTGCACCTCGAATTTGGCGGTGAAGCTGCCGCCCTTGAGCAGCACCGGCTTACCGCCGGTCTGGGTTTTGCGGGCTTTCTGGTTACCGGCCAGGGCGTCGATCTTGAGGGTGCCGGTGCCGGGGATGCTGTATTGCGGGGTCAGATAAGGACAACCCGGCACGGCGAGGTTTTTCTCGTCGCCGTCCACGCAGATTTTTTTGCCGTCCAAGGTGGCGGGACCGGAACCCCGCAGGGTGCCGGGCTGGACCATCACGATGGCCGCGCCGAAATTGGGTAGGAACACCGCGCTATCGCCATCGACCAGGATGAAATCGCTCATGGCCCACCCCGCGCCCCTTCGTCCAGATAGAACGGATACACCAGATTGAAACGCGAGTTGGTGCTGGGCACGCGGTAGACGATCTGGATCGAGACCCAGCCTTCGGTTTCGCCCCGCTCGACCGCCACCGTTTCCACCTGGATGCGCGGCTCGTGGCGCAGCAAGGCGGTCTTGATGGCGGCGGCCAGCGTATTGCCGAGGTCGCGGTCCATCCCGGCGAAGGCGAAACGCCTGAGGTCGCAGCCGAAATCCTCCAGCATCACCCGTTCGCCCTGGGCGGTCGCCAGCAGGATATGAAGGCTTTGCTGGATATCCTCGGTGCCCGAGACCTGCCAGACCTCGCGGCCACCATCGCCGAAGGTCGGCGGGAAATGCCAGCCCCGGCCCAGGAAGGACGGCGCGTCCATGGCCTAGCCGTCCTGGCCCGCGCCGGGGGCCGGGGCGGGGGGTTCCTGGCCGATCTGGGCCGAAGCCTGGGCCTGGATTTTACCGACCAGGGCATAGACCTTGATGAAGGGCAGATTGCCGATACCTTCCAATACGAGGTTGATTTCCGCCGGGGTCAGTTTCAATACGATGTCTTCTTGCGCCATGGGGCCGGGGTCTCCTGGGGAGGTTGTGGGCGCGGGCCTATTTCACATCGACCGCGCTGCCTTGGATTTCCACCTTGCCATCGGCCTGTAGCTTGAGGTCTTTGGCGGTGGCGAGGGTGATGCCGTTCTGGTCGAGGACGATCCGGTTGCCGTGCTGGTCCTCCACCTGGATGGATTTGGCCGCGTCGTCGAGCAGGATTTTGTTGTGGTTGGCGGTCTCGATGGCGAGCTTGGCCTGGCCCCGGTCCTGGTCGTCGAAGGCGATCCGGGTGCCGGATTTGGTGATCCAGCCCTTGAGGTTGTTTTGTTCCGAGACCTGCTCGAAGCCTTCCGGCGGAGTGTGGGCCGAGCCGAACAGGGCACCGATGATGACCGGCAAGCGCGGGTCTTCGTTGAAGAAGCCCAAAACCACCTCGTCGCCCGGTTCGGGGCGGCAGAAAAAGCCCCGGCCCTGGCCCGCGTCGGGAGCGGCCAGCCGCGCCCACAGCGGGGCTTGGCCTTCGCCCAGGGCGGGGACGCGGACCTTGATGCGGAATTCCTGGTCCGGGTCGTCGGCGTAGCCATCGACCACGCCGACATGGAGTCCTCCCACCGGCGGCAACAACCCGGAGGCGCGGCGGGCGGCGACGCCGGGCCGATCGGCGAACCAATCGGCGGCCAATCCCAGTTTCAAATCGGTGATCCAGCCCTGTTCGGTGACGCGGTGCCGCCAGCCGGTCACTTGCGCCTTGCCGTTGAAATGCTTGCCCACGCCTTTGATCTCGATGGCGTCGAGCAGCTTCAGCCCGGCGAAACCCGGCACCGAAATCCGCCCCCGTACCAAGCCCAGGCGGCTGCGGGCCAGGGTGGCGTCGGCCCAGGCCTGAAGTTCCTCCGCGACCACCGGGGCGGGCTGGGTCAGGACGCGGGCCGCGCCGCCCAGGGCGTCCGCCAAGCTTGAAGCATCCAGGTCGCCCGGCGACAGGCTCGCGTCCTGGGCTGGGCTGGCCGTGGTCATGGCTTGGTTCTTGGCGTCCCAGGCGGTGCTGGAGACCTCGCCATACTGGCCTTCGGCCTGGGCTTCCAATGCGAGGGCGAACACCGGGTCGAGGCCGTATTCAAAGGTCCGTACCGGCGTGGCGGGCGGGGCGATCTTGCGCCAGGACACCACGCCGTCCTCGACGCAGACCAGCAGCCCGTTGACATCGGCCCTCGACACCAGGAAATCCCAATCGGTGCAGGCGTATTGGACGATCTCGGGATGGACGGCCTGGGTCGCGGCGATATCGCCCGCCTTCAATCCCGCAGCTTCGAGCATGTTCTTGGCGACGGCGTCGTCGGTTTCCTGGCTGAACACCGCGCTTTTCGGCACCTGGGCCAGTTTGACCGCCGCGTCCTTGAGGGTCACGGTGAGGGTCGAGCCGGTCCGCCCGGCCCCGACCGCCTGCCCCACCACCAGCCCGCCGAACACGGTTTGCTCGGAGCCGGGATCGTTTTCATAGCGCAGTTTGATCGCGATCCGCTTGGCGGGGTCGAAAAAGCCGTCGTCGCTGAGGGCGAATCGCCGTTGCGCGGTGTCGCCGTCCACCAGGACCAGTTCGGCCCAGGGGATGCGGCCCACCTCGCGCAGGATATCGATGGACAGCACCTGCCATGCCGGGTCCATGGTCTGGCCGTCGCTGGTGAGGGTGGCGGTGACGACGCCCATGCGCTAGCGCCCCCCCGCCGTGGGCAAGGGCGGGAACACCAAGTTCATGCCCGGTTGCAGCCGCCGGAACCCGTCCAGGCCGTTGGCCTGCGCCACCCACAGGTAATGGGCCGAGGAGCCATAGACTTCCTTGCATAGCAGCGGCAGGGTATCGCCCGCCCGCACCAAGCGGCTGTGCGAGACATCCGGCGACTTCTTGGCTTCCTTCTTGGCCAGATCGTCGAGGCTCTCGTCCGACACCAGCTTAATATTGAGGGTGGCCCGCAGCGGCGAGCCATCGCGGTCGAACTGGGTGTACTGCACATCGACCGAACCTAAACGGCAGCGGAACTCGAAATCCCCCCATTTCGCCAGCAGATAATTGGGCTCGTGGATATCGCCGTTCATCTCGAAGGCGAGCGCGAGGAAATCCTTGATCCGCTGGGACACCGGGGGTTGCGGCAATAGTTGGGCGAGACCCATCGAACTGACGCCGGTGCCGTCCAGCACCAAGCCCAGGTTCAAATCCGCGGGTTTGCTATAGGCGTAGTTCAAGGGCTTGCCAGAGCTATCCATGCCCTGGTGCTTGCTGTAGAGGATTTCGTATTTCTGGGTGAAGGACTCGGGGTTGAACATGGCCTCGAACCGGCCCAGTGCGGGCGGCTGGCGGGCGCGGTCCTTGAAGGCCAGGATCGTGAGTTTTTCCAGCTTAAACAGATCGCCCAGACCCATGTCAGCGCTCCTCGGCTTGCTTGAGGACTTTCAACACCTGGCGGACGCATGCCTCGACCAGGGCTTCGGTATCGATGGCGGAAGGCCCGGCGGGGTCGGAAGCCGGTTCGGATTTGGCCTTGGCGTCGTCCACCACGGCGCGGATGATGAGTTCGCGGATTTCGATGGGCATGGCGTCAAATCCTCAGGGCCTGCATCCGTTGATAGGCCAGTTCCAGGGTTTCGACCACGACGCTGTTGCTGTCGGCGTCGAGGCTGGACACCGTCCATTTGACCGGATAAGCGTTGATGAACAACCAACTGCCGACCGGCACGCCCGCCTCGTCCAGCAGCGAGACCAGAACGTTGGACGGCGCGAATTTGAACAAGGACATGGCGATATTGAACTCGACCACCAGGGGCGAGCCGACCATGAGGCCGCGTTCCAACACCAGGTTCTCGTACTGCACCCGCTCCGGCAGTTTCTGCGAATAGAGGTTCTGCCCGCCTTCGTTGAGGGCGCGGGTAGCGACCGTGGAGCCGATCCCGGACACCTTCTTGAACCGGAAATCGATGGGATTGGGGATCGCGCCCCCGGCGAAGAAGAACACGCCGAAGCGGAAGCCGAGCGGCGGGGCGGAGTTGGCGAAGGCGGACATGGTCGGGACTCGCGCTCGGGTTAGGGGTGGTACTCGACCTGGAGCCGGGCGGCGACCAGTTCCATGCTGGCGACCGCGACCTCGTTGCCCGCCGCCGAGAACACCGGGGCATCGAGCTTGACCGGCATGGCGGCGGCGGCGGTCCAACGGATAACCGGCTGGCCGGTTTCGTCGCACAGGTCGATGATGACATCGCGCTTGGCCCCGCCCGAACCGGGTTCGCGGTAGCTTTGTTCCAACCAGCGTTGCAGGTAGTCGCCGTTCCGCGCCAAGCCCTTTTTCAGGGTCAGGGCGATGGGCTTGGGCATGCCGGGAATGATCTGGAAACCCATGGCGAAGCTGAAGCCATCGCGGTAGGTCACGGGGTCGTAGCCCATGCCCAGCCCCGACACCTCGGAAAACCCCACGGTCTCGGCCCCACCGGCGTCCAGGATCGTCACCCGGTAGTTGTAGGCGGGCAGCGGGTAGCCGGTTTTGATGCTGGCTGGGCTATCGGGCATGGGTTGGGACTCCAAGGTTCGATTGGGCGTAGGGTGGGGCAGGTACCCATGCCCACCGCCTCGGACCATCGCTGTGGAAATGCGCTAGGCGGCTTCGATCAACACGCCGTCGCCGGTCAGTTGTAGGCTCTCGATGGCCGCGTCGTTAGAATTGGCGACGAAGCCGGGTGCGTCCAACTGGGTCGGGAAGGCATTGACGATCTTCCAGCTGATGACCGCCGCGCCCTGCTCGTCGCACAGGCGCACATAGACATCCTTCTTCTCGACCTGGTTGGTCTGGATGCCGCCGATCCATTGGAACAAGGTGGTGATGCTGTCGCCGCGCACCACGCCCTTCTTCAAAGTCACCTTCACCTCGCCCGATTGGGCCGGCATGATCATCTTGCGCGGCCCGGCGGCCCCGCCCTGGGTCGGGCTTTCCTTGTAGGTGGTGGTGGTGTAGGAGACGTTCAGTCCCGTCACCTCGGAAAAACCCACCGCCTTGCCATTGATCTCGACCTTGTAGTTGTAGGCCGGCAAGGGGTAGGCGTTCTTGATGTCGTTTTTGGTCAGGGCCATGGCGTTTGCCTATCGATGTTGGGGTGGGTCGGGCGTGGAACTTCAGGCTTCCTGCATCTTGTGGTAGAAGCGCAGGATGATGAATTCGGCGGGCCGCACCGCCGCCACGCCGATTTCGACGATCATCCGGCCTTCCAGCACGTCCTGCGCGGTCATGGTCTTGCCCAGCCCGACCTGGACGAAATACGCCTGCTCGGGCTTGGCCCCGGCCAGGGCGCCTTGTTCCCACAAGCCGTAGAGATAGCTGTCGATCATGGCCTTGACCTTGAGCCAGGTGGTGGCATCGTTCGGCTCGAACACCGCGAAGCCGGTGGCTTTGCGGGTGGATTCCTCGATGGTGATGAACAAGCGCCGCACCGGCACATAGCGCCATTCGTTGTCGTTGCCGGCCAGGGTCCGCGCGCCCCAGACCAAGGTGCCCTTGCCGGTGAAATCGCGGATGGCGTTGATGGATTTGCCGCTGTCATCGACGTTGAGCCGGCCCTGGTCGTCGTTGGAAATCTTGGCGACCGGCCCGACGATGGCGGAAACGCTGACATTGGCCGGCGCCTTCCACACCCCGCGCTCGCCATCGACCCTGGCGTAGATACCGGCCAGGGCGGGACTGGGCGGCAAAACCACCCGTTGCCCGGCCAGCGCGGCCTTGGTTTGGTTATAAAGCGCCGTGTTGCTGTTCTTGATGGCGGTCAGGCTTTGCTGGACGGCGGCGAGGGCGGTCGCCGCCAGCGCCGCCAGCTTGGACGAGCCGTCGCCCTTGGCGGCGAGGTCGAAACCGCCGCAGTTCTGGGTCCAGGCTTTCCAAGCGGTGGCGGCATCGGTGCCGGTGGTGTCCTTGCCGGAGGGGAGACTGAGGGTCAGGGTGCCGGATTCGGTGTTGGCGTCGAAGGCGATGGCGCTGGCATTGGCCGCCGCGACGATCTTGAGCTTGGCCGGACCGCCCCTGGAATAGGTCACGACGATGCCGTTATCGGCGCTGGCCCAGCGCTGCGGCCAGGACACCTGAACATCGTCTTCCTGATATTGGTAGTTCAGCACGCTTTGCAGATAGGGATGGTAGGCGGCCCCGTAGGACAGATAGGCGGTGCCGACCCCGTTCCTGAAATCGGCGATATCGGTCCTGATGTCCGGTTTGTCCCTGGGCACGTCGAGGACCGAGAAGCGGTCGCCGAGCTTGCCGCACTGGGCCAGCGCCGCCTGGGCCAGGGCGTAGTAATCGGTTTTGGGCAGGTTCACGGCGTCGAGCAACACGATCAGGGTCGGTTCGTCCTCCTGTTCCAACGCCGCCAAACCCTTCTCGAAATCGGCGCGGGCCGGGGTGGCCCCGTAATTGCCGACCGACACCACGTAGCACGGCCCACCGCCGTTGCGGAAATACAGGCCCATCCCGTAATACAGCAGAAAATTGTTGCTGGCCGCGTCGGTGCGGACCACGTCGATGCCGCCATCGGCGTTGGGGGTGGCTTTGAACTTGGCGGGATTGGCCCGGCCGAACAGGGCTTCGTATTCCAGCAAGTTGGCGACGCGGGCGACACCCGAACCTTGTTCCGTATAGCCGAAAAAGGCAGGCACCGCCGTTGCCACCGGGGCCACGGAGGGCGGCAGGGTGGGAATCTCTTCGACCCAGACGCCGGGGGTAGTATAGGTAGGCATGGTGTTAAACCTTGGTCAATGTGGTGTTGCTCAGGTATTTGACGATTTGAAAAATGGCATCGACAGTCCCCCCGCTGGCGGGGATTCCGGTTTGGAAGTAATTGCGCCAGGAGGGATTGGGTAGGTTTTCAATGACGGTATTCCCTCCAAGCTGTAACCGGATATGGGGCAAGCCCGATTCCCGGCAGGGAACCAACCGTTCGGATACGAACCGCTGGCATTCCGCGCCGGGATATTGGACGGCGAGCGCCTGGGCAACCCGGTCGTCGTCGGCATCGGCCCGCTGCCAGGCGATGAGCGCGGGGTCCGGCGAGGCGATGGCGAATTCCCCGGCCTGGTCGGTGACCACGTAGTACACCCACAGCACCGGCCTGGCGGCAAAGGCCAGGACCACGGCACTCCCACCGACCTGGTTGAAATCACGGCGGATGGTGAGCTTGGCGTAGCAGCCCGCCTGCGGCCCGGCGGGCGGGTCGATGCGGTAATCGCCGCCGTTGGCGGGCAGGGCTGGATCGGTGAACCAAGGCAGGCCGGGGTTATCGAGGCGTAGCGCGAACGCCAGGGCGGCATCGGGCGGGAAGGCGATCTTGGGTTTACCGTCGCCGCCGGTTTCCACATAGATATCGCCGCCGTCGGGCCGGGGCTTGAACAGGCAGCGGTGGTTGCGGAGCAAGGCCACGCTGTCCGCGTCCGCCTCCAGGGCGAAATCCCCGCAACGCTGATCGCTGTAGTAGCCATGGCGCAGGTCGATGCCGAACAGCTTGGCGTGGGCGCTCATGTCAAACCCCGCCGGATGAGTTCGCCGACCGGGGCACCGGGCGGGGCCGCGTCCTGGTCCTGGAAGGTGAGCGTCCGCACCTTGTAGACCACCGAGGGCAGGTAACCGGTCCGCAACAAGCCCCATAATTCGTTTTCCTGCTGGGTGGTCAGGGAGACGAAGTCGAGCGCCAATTCGGCAATGCCCGCATCCAAGCCCGGCGTGTTTTGGTGGTTGAACACCTTGTTGCCCTGGAAAAACCGGACGACCTGCGACAGATATTGCAGCGCCTGTGCATAATCCTTGAACTTCGACACAAACAAGACATAGAGGTTGAGGCTAATATCCGGTTGCACCCGCTGGGCGACCCCTTGCGGCGACAGGCGGACATAAGCATCGCCTTGGCGCAAGGCCGTTTCCTGCTCGATGCGGTACAGCAAAACCGTGATCGCGCCGGTTTTGAACGAGGCCGAATCGGTTTTTTGGTCGCCGTCCGGGAACACCACCTTTGCCTCCGTGCCGGCCCCGGCAGATTCCGGGGACAACGCCAGCAGATGGCTGTCCAGCTGATTCTTCAGTAGCGTAAGCGCATCGCCAATCACCGCCGCATGACCTCCCCAACCCATAACCGTCTAAAAAACCGTAATAACTGAATCATTTTTCAGTCACTAATTATCATTGATGGGTTATTGTTAGCCTACCGGTTTGCCTTGGCAATCTTTTTCGGACATTTTTGTCGAAAATTTGAAAAGAGTCACAAAAAGATATGTCTTATATAAGATTTATTTTCAAATTTATGTCCATTTTATGCGAGACATTGATAAGATGTAGTTCCGGGTATTCCGTCCAACTCCAACTTGCCGGCATGGCTTGGGCGCATCGGGGCGGAGACTTGGGCGGGTCGGGGAGGGTGATTACGCGGGTCCGGCGGGAACGAACGGGCGCATGGAGCCGCCCCTGCGGTCGATCCGGCGGGAGGTAAGCTAGGACGGGTAGCGGCGGAGTTCGCCGGATGGTGGAAAAGCGGGGGGAGTAGGGTCCACCACGCCCCGCGCAGGATTGGCAGGGCGTGGCTTGTGAAGGGGGGTTAGGGATTCACGCCAAGCTGGATATCCACGTCCCGGCTCAGCCAGCCCACCGTGACCGCCCGGAACGCCGCCTCCTCGGCCTCGTCCCAGACCACGCACAGCAGGGCTTCCTCGCGGGTGATGAGTTCGTCCTGTTTAAGCTTGGCCAGGGCGTTGGCGCACTCCAGGGGATCGGCCTTGTTCTTCTCGAAGATTTCCTGGGCGCGTTGGACGCCATGGGCGATTTCCTCGGCGTTGGCGAGTTCGGCGTGCTGGCCGTGGATGTAGAGCGTTCTTTGCATGGGGATCACCGGGGTCGGATGGGGGAATGGGGTCCGCGTCGGCTTATTGCAGTGCCGGGGAAGCCTGGGTCTCGGGCGGCGGCGGATTGGCGCAATGGGAAGCATGGTGCTGGACCATGCGGATCGCGCCCTCCTCCATCATGTAGGTATTGGCGGCCAGGAGCAAACCGCCCTGGATTTCCTCGTAGCACACCACCGTGGCCACCTCGCCATACGTGAACACCCGCGCATGGTGCGGCACGACCGGGCCGGTGGCGGGATTCAGGAGGATGCGCCGCCAGCTTTCCATGATGGCGGGGCGCTCGGTCAGGGCCGGCCAGCCGGGATGCACGCACAGGACCGGCCAGGACTTCGCCCACAGGGTCGCGATGGCGGCGAAATCGCGCTGGGAAAAAGCGTGGTAGAAGGCTTCGTTGACGAACAAGACGGCGTTCGGGTCCATCGTTCACTCGTTCATGTCCGGGAACAGGATGGCCTCGTCGGGCAGGGGCGGGGCGTTCTTCTGGATGTGAACGCCCGCCACCAGGGCATAGCCTTCGTCGCCTTCGTACAAGACCACGGCCTCGGGCGGCAATTCCCGCAGGGCGGCGATGAGTTGGGCCACCGTCATGGCTAGAGGTCGTCGGCGATGACTTCGAGCGCGATGAGCTGCTCGCGCAGGGCGATATGCGCGTAGAAGCCCTCGCGGCCCTGGTACAAGGGGTCTTTGTACAAAGCCGTTTCGGCGGCCTGGTCCGACAGGTAGATGCGGCAGGACGCCAGCCCGTCGGAGGCGGCAGCGGCATAGGCTTCCAACACCTCGACCGGCTCGACCTCCCAGGAGCCGGGTTCGTCCAAGAGATAATCGGCCCGGTACCAGGGCGTGTCCCAACCGTGCTGCTCGGCGCGGGCGAAGATGTCCGGGGCGGCGGCGCGGGCGTCCGGGGCGTCCGGGTCCAGGCCCAGCGCTTCCAATTGCTCGCGCGGGCTTTGCGCCAGGAAGATTGTGCGCGGGTCGCCGACCTTGCCGGCCCGGACCTTGCGCTCGAAATCGTCGGCGTTGAAGGCGAACCAAGCCGCGGGCTTGCCGGTGTGGGGGATTTCGACAACGTAGATCATGCGTCCACCAAGCGTAGGTTCGGGGGCGTCGCGGGCAACAGCCGGTCGTTCACGGCCAGGGCGAACTCGCGCCAGGCCGCGTTCAAATCGCGGCGGATGGTTTGCACATAGGCCGCGTCGGGCGAATGCTCGACCGGGAAATTCGACAAGGCGCAGGACGCCTGGTTGAACTTCACGGCGGCTTCGATCAGCGCCTCGTTGAAACCCATGAACGGTGTCAACAACGGCGGCGTCAGGTCGGAACGGCCATTGACCACGGCCACGTCCCGGCTGTCCAGGGCCAAGCCATCCAATTCCACCAAGGCTTCGCGGTAGAGCCCCTCGACGGTTTCCAGCAGGGAACGCTGGGTGAGCTGGTCGCGCTGCTGGCTGGCAAGGTTGTGGTTGAGGTGCTTTTGGTAGCGGTCCAGCGCCCCGGCCCTTTGGGTGGCGACCCAGGCGGAGAAGCGCTCCACCGGCTCGCGGTTGGACTCGGTGGGCAGAGCGGGCAATTGTTCTTGCAAACGGTGCGCGGCTTCCAACGCGCCTTCCAGATAACCGCCGCCGTAGCGGGCGGTTTCCGAAGACCCGAACAACAGCTTCCCGGCCCAATACGGACGGGTCAGGCGCGGATTGGCGTATTCGGGGTGTTGATCCGGGCGTTCCAGGTCCAGGGTGGCGCAGGTGTGGGGTTCCGCCGCCCAATCCTGGTAGTGGAATTCGCCGGTTTCGGCCTCGTTGCCGAAGAATTGCACCAACTGGCTCTGGACCAGCATCGGCATCCCGTCCTTGAAAGCCGCGCGGTTCTGCGGCGACAAGGCCACAAAGCCACCCAGGGCCGCTTGGTCGGGTTCGGCCCCGCAGGCGTCGAATAATTCGCCCAGCGCGGCTTGCTCGTGGCGGGCGAAACCATTGCCGGATTTCCCGGCCTCGCGCCAGAAGGCTTTGGGATAGGCGACCACGGCCTTGGCCTCGCCCGCCATCCAGGTCGGGGTTTCCTGGAGGGCGGCGCGGGCGTCCTCGCCCAGGGGCGGTTCGAAGGCGATGCGCTCCTCGACCACCCGCGGCGGGATCGCCAGTACCACCCGGCGGGCTTCGACCACCGTGGTGGCATCACCCGCCTGGAAATGCAAGGCGACATGGTCGCCCCGGTCTTCCAGCCGGGCGAGGACGTGCCCGGCTTTGATCCGTTCCGGGGGAACCGGGGCGGCGACGGCGTCGATCAAAGCGGCTATGCCGCCCGCCACGCGCCGGGCACCGTTATGGACCGGATCGGAGCCTAGCGATTCGATCTTGCCATCGGCTTCCTTGAGGCCCAAGACCTCGCCGCCGTCATGCTGGGGAAAGCTGGACAAGCCCAGTTCGGCCACCCAGTGGGCCATGCGCGGATGGATATCCGGCCAGAACCAGGTTGGTCCCAGGTCCAGCGCCGTCCCGGCGGTCGCCGAGGGCACCGATAGCACCCGGCCACCCAAACGGTCGCGGGCCTCGAACAGGACGTAATCGCGCCCCTTGCTTTCCAAACCGCGGGCCAGCGCCAAACCGCACAGCCCGCCACCTACAATGGCCGTATCCAGCATGATTCACCTCTTCTCAGGGTCGTGGAATCCGGCCCCGGACCCGGCGCCTTCGCCGCTTCGGATCGACGGCTTCCGCGCGGCCCGGATTCCGCTACGCGCCATCCGGGCTATGGGTGCCTGTCGATCCGGGCGGTCGGGACGCTAGCCCAGCAAAGCCGGTTTGATTTGCTCCAGCCAAGCGTCGATGCGCTCGCCGGTCATCTCGCTCTGGTTCTCGTGGTCGAGGACCAGGCCGACGAACTTGCCATCGACGATGGCATTGGATTTCTCGAAGCTATAACCCTCGGTGGGCCATGCGCCCACCACCTTGGCCCCGCCCTCGATGGCGAGGTTGTAGAGGAAGATCAAGGCATCGACGAACTCGTGGCCATAGCCTTCCTGGTCGCCATAGCCGAACAGGGCGATGGTCTTGCCGCTCAAATCCTTGCCCTTCAATTGCGGCAGGAACTCCTCCCAACTCTCGTCGCTGGCCCCGGAACCCAGGCCCGGCAATTCGCCGTCGCCCAGGGTCGGGGTGCCCAGGATGAGGGCGTCGTATTTCAGGAAGTCTTCGACCGTGGCCTTTTTCACATCGACCGGCGCATCCGCCGCGTCGCCCAGCTTCTTGGCGATGGATTTCGCGGCTTTCCGGGTGTTGCCGGTGTCCGAGCCGAAAAAGATGCCGATTTTGCCTGCCATAGGTTTTCCTCTTACTTTCGAGTTGAAAAGACGTTAAAAGCGCTAGGGTATTTATGATTTGGGCGGAGTTTCCCCGCGGGGGCCGGACGGAACGGCCCCCTGGGATTCGTACATGGGTAGGGTTAAACGCCCGCGGGAAGGATCAAGCGCACTGCTTGTCTTCTTCGGTTTCGTAGATCCGGTAGGGCGGGATTTCGCCGCTGACGACCTTCTCGTCCACCACCACCTTGGAGACCATTTCCTCGGAGGGCAGCTCGTACATGGTTTCGAGCAGCACATTCTCCAAAATGGTGCGGAGGCCGCGGGCGCCGGTCTTGCGCTCGATGGCTTTTTGCGCCACCAATTTCAGCGCGTCCGGGCGGATTTCGAGGTCGCAATCCTCCATCTCGAACAACTTTTGATACTGCTTGACCAGGGCGTTCTTGGGTTGGGTGAGAATTTGCATCAGGGCGGCCTCGTCCAATTCCTCCAGGGTCGCGACCACCGGCAAGCGGCCCACGAATTCGGGGATCAGCCCATAGCGGATCAAATCGTCGGCCTCCACCCCGGCCAGGATTTCGCCGACATTGCGGCTGTCGTCCTTGCTCTTGACCTCGGCGGAGAAACCGATGCCGCCGGTTTCGGAACGCTGGCGGATGGTCTTGTCCAGCCCGGCGAAGGCACCGCCACAGATGAACAGGATATTGGCGGTGTTGACTTGCAGGAACTCCTGCTGCGGATGCTTGCGGCCCCCTTGCGGCGGGATCGAGGCGATAGTGCCTTCGATCAACTTGAGCAAGGCTTGCTGCACGCCCTCGCCCGAGACATCGCGGGTGATGGAGGGATTGGCGGATTTGCGGGAAATCTTGTCGATCTCGTCGATGTAGACGATGCCGGTCTCGGCCTTCTCCACATCGTAATCGCACTTCTGCAACAGCTTGAGGATGATGTTCTCGACATCCTCGCCCACATAGCCGGCCTCGGTCAGGGTGGTGGCGTCGGCGACGGTGAAGGGCACGTCGAGGACGCGGGCCAGGGTCTCGGCCAGCAGGGTCTTGCCGGAGCCAGTGGGTCCGACCAGGAGGATATTGCTCTTGGTCAATTCCACATCGTTCTTGCGGGCGTGGGCTTTGAAGCGCAGCCGCTTATAGTGGTTATAGACCGCGACCGACAGTATCCGCTTGGGGCGTTCCTGGCCGATCACATAATCGTCGAGAGTGGCCTTGATTTCCTTGGGCTTGGGGAGATGGCCCAGGTTTTCGTCGGCGGTTTCGTAGAGTTCCTCGCGCAGGATGTCGTTGCACAGTTCCACGCATTCGTCGCACACGAAAACCGCCGGCCCCGCGATGAGCTTCTTGACCTCGTGCTGGTTTTTACCACAGAACGAACAATGCAGGAGTTTCCCGCCCCGCTCCCGTTCTTTGCCGTATTTATCGTCGCTCATGGCTATGGTCTCCTGTTCTGGCCCGCTCTGGACGGGAGTATAGACCCCGGTGGAAAACCCACCGGGAAGGTAAAAGCGCGGGCCTCGCCGGGATTCCGGCAGCCTCAATGCAGCTTGTTGCGCGGAATCGCCAGGCTGAACGGTTCGATGGGAGCGTCGAAGGGGACGCCGTCGTCGGCCACCATCTGGTAGCTACCGTGCATACTGCCCACCGGGGTTTCTATGGCGGCGGAACTGGTGTATTGGAAGGCTTCGCCGGGCCGCAAATAAGGATGTTCCCCGACCACGCCCTCGCCCACCACTTCGATCCGCTTGCCGTTGGCGTCGGTGATGACCCAACGCCGCCCCAACAATCTAGCCGGAATCGTGCCAGTATTCTCCATGGTCACGGTGTAGGCGAACATATAGCGCTCGCCGCCGCCGGGCTTGACCTCTTCGCCCAGGAACGCGGTCTTCACTTCGACCTTCAACGCACGGACCCTGCCAGACATAGTTTTCCCCTTGCTATTGTTGTAATAGATAATGTGATAAATGCCAGCGCCGATCGGCTTCCAGTGCCGGACCGCCGCTCGGACGGCCCAGGACGCGGGGTGGAAGGATCAATCCATGAACGCCAGTCGCGGCCCTTGCTCGTCGTCCAGATGGACCGGAGCCCGGTTTTTTTCCTCGATCTTCAGGACGGTCAGGAGCGTCACATAGCCATCGGGATGCAAGGCCGCCGACAACACCGCGCCCACGCTTTCGGGCTGGCCCGGCCCATGGAGTTTGCTGCCCGGCGTGGGTACCTTGTGGCTCCGCAGGGTGGCGCGGTAAAGCTGGCGCTTGAGCTGGCCGCGGTAATGCAAGCGGGCGATGACTTCCTGGCCCGGATAGCATCCCTTGTTAAAGCTCAGACCGCCCAGGGCTTCCATGTTCAACATCTGCGGGATGTATTCGCCGGTGGTGTCCGGTGTCAGCAACGGCACGCCGGCCAGGATATCGAGCAGGGTCCAGGTTTCGGGACTGGCCGCGACGGCACCGGCGGCGGTCAAATTTTGTCGCAATTGAGCCACGGCGGCGGGATCGCCCAAGACCAACCAACGCGGATGGCGCTCGCCGGGCACGACCATCAGGGTGCAACCGCCCTGGGTCTGGGTGGCGCCGATTTCGTCGGGGACCGGACCGCCCAGCGCGGCTTCCAGCTTCTGCGGGAGTTCCGGCCCGGATAGGCCGAGCTTCCCGAAACCTTCCGTGACATCGCCCAGCGCGACCTTGACCCGCAACAGGTAGACCTTCAAGCCGTTCATGGTGGATTCCAGGATGGCCCTGGGCAAGACCAGATAGAAGGCATCGCCGCGCATCATCAGCCAGAAGGTGGCGTGGGCCCGACCCTTGGCGTCGCACCAGGAGGTGAACATCCCTTTTTGTGGCGTCACGGTGCGCACATCGCCCGTCAACAAACCGGCGAGGAATTTACGGGCATCGGCGCCCTTCACCTCGATCACCCCGTATTGCGGGAGATCGCACATCAAATCGGTATTCAAGGCTACGCTGTCTGCCATATCTTCTCCTCTTCGGTTCCAAAACAATTGGCGTACTCGGAACAAACCCCGCAACTGGGGGAGCGGCACACATAGACCCCTTCCCGTTCGCAGAGCTGCTTATAGAAAAATTTCTTCCACCGCATCCCGTTATTACGGGTGGCGAGGCCGGGGAACCAAAAATTCAGGAGTTCCGACAGCGCTTGCCGATGGGGTAGGCCCATATCCTGCCATAAATGATCGTCGCCCATACAACAAGCGGCGATGGCATAGGCCAGCCAACGGCCTTCCGGGCGTCCATCGACCCGGTATTCCAATAATAGGCGGACCAGTTCGTCGAACTCGTCGGTCTCGATCCCGCCCCTCGTGCCGAAGGCCCGCGCCGGGAATACCGGCTTCGAGCCTGGGAAATAGCGCTCCATCAGGGCGGCGAATTCCTCCGCCGCCAACCCGAAACCGGGCCGTCCGACCAGCCGGGCCGAACTCCGCGCCATGTCGATGGCGGAGGCGAATGCCAACGCCAGGGAGCTTTCCACACCGGGCGGCAAAGCCGAATGCGGAATATCGCCAAAATCCGCCGCGTTGGCCGCTTGCGGCGGAACCGCCTTCGGGCACGCGACGGCGGCCATCACGCCGCCACCGCCGGGGTGTGGGTGTAGCACTGCTTGGGGCAAATCTTGGCGCAAGCCTCGCACCCCACACAGTTGGCGACGTTGTCGATGGACATGACCTTCTTGTCGTATTCGTCCTCGTCGTCGTCGTCCTCGCCGAAGGTGGCGAGCTTGACGATATCGCCATCCTCGTTGATGCCGACCATCGCCAGCACCTCGCGGCCACAAACCTTGTAGCAGCGGCCGCAGCCGATGCATTTGTCCTGGTTGATCTCGCCGACGAACTGGGGCACCCAGAGCTTGCCCCCCGGCAGTGTTACGCTGAATTCAGACATGGCGGCTTCCTCCTAATGGGCGGCTTTACGGAATTCGTCGAGTTCTTTGTAGGCTTGGTAAGTCTTGGCCGCGACTTCCTGGATGCGTTCCCAGCCGGTCGGCAGGTCTTCGGCCAGGTCGTGCAGGTCCATTTTCAAGGCGGTGGCCTGGGCGTTGAGTTTCTTGAACTTGGCCTTGGTATCTTCTTCGGACATGGTTGCCTCTTGGTATGCCCTGTGGATGTTCAAAGGGGTAGGGTGGGCATGTCGCCATGCCCGCCAACCAGATCAGCCGTACTTCGCCACTTCGGTGTACTTTTCGATCATGCCGAGGCCGGCGGCGACGAACTTCTCGCCTTCCTCGGCCAGCTTTTCCATGGTCGGGAAACCGAAGCGGTGGACATCGCGCAGTTGCTTGTTGACCACGATCAAGCGGCCCGCGATCAACACCATGCGGCCGAAGCCCTCGTGCGACATCTTCATCATGGGCGTCACCATCACGCCGCTGGCCCGCTCGATGGACAAGCTCACCGCGCTGTAGAACAGTTCCATGCGCCAGATGGTCTCAGGGTCCGGGTCGCCGACGATGGGCAGTGCCTGACGCTTTTCCTTGGTCAGGATGTAGGGTTCCAGCAATTCCTCATCGTTCTTGCCGTCCCAGTGGCCGTAGGAATCCTGTGCCCGCCATTGCTTGACCAGTTCCTTGATGAAAGCCGATTCCATCGGGGACGCGGCGGTTGCGGGGGGTTTTTCTGCCAGTGCTTCAGACATTTTCAGCCTCTTCTTCAAAATCGAATTCGCGTTCTTGACCCTTGCCGTCCTTCGCCAACACCTTGCGCAGCCAGGGCGGCGGGTTGCCCTTCAGCACGGCCTGGAGTTTGTCCAGGAGTTCGGTGATGGGTTCGGGTTGGGGTACTTTCATGGGATGGATGCCGAGCGCCACCACCCGCGCCGCGCCGGAACCGCCGATGGCGGCCACGTAGAGGATGGCGCAGTCCTTGACGGCTTCCAGTTTGGGCGCGAGTTTGTCCTCGTTGCCGTCTTCCTGTAGGTCGCCCTCGAACTGCACGGCTTCGAGGAACTGATAGCCCTCCGGCGAGAGTTCATAGATGACGATGTTCTTGGCCCATCCGAAATGGGCGTCGACCCGTTGCAAGTCCTGGGTTGAGAATGCGACTTTCATGCTGCCTCCGCGATAGAACGAATCTGGTGTTTGAGACTCCGGCCTAATGAGCCGTAGCCGCCGCCGTGCCAACATGGCCTTGCTCCTTGGGGATCGCCCAGGTGTCGGGGTTGGGTTCATGAACGTCGGCCATGAACATATTGGCAAGTTCGAAGATGAGATCGCGGGTGCCGCGATAGCCGACGATGGTTTGATGTGCCGCGCCGAGGCGGTCGAACATGGGGATGCCGATGCGGTAGAAGGGGATTTTCAGCCGGTCCGCCGCCTGCCGCCCATGGGAATGGGTGACGAGCAGGTCGCAGCCCTGGGCCAGCTTTTCCAGGTCTTCCAGATCGCTGATCCAGACTTCCTCGCTGGGTATCTTCTCCAGCACAGGCGATTGGGTGGTGGTGACGGCGGCGGTGATATGCGCCCCCATCTCGGTGGCCCATTGGCTCAAGGCCCACAGCAAATCGGGTTCGGCCCCGATGGCCAGCCGCTTGCCGCCGAAGTGGAAATGGCCGTCGAGCATGGCGTCCACCAACTGCCCACGCCAGCGGCGGACCTTGAGCGGGGCGGTCTTGCCGCTGATCTGGGTACAGAGGGAAATCAGTTGGTCGTTCACTTCGAGGCCGGTGAGCCGGTCGAACAGGGTGAACGGGACGCCGGTCTTGGCTGCCAAGGCTACCGCCGCGTCGCGCATTTGTTCGCCCACGGCGATGGTGTGGACCGAACGCCCGAGGTCGGCGATGTCTTCCAAGCCGATGCCGCCCAAAGTGGTGGGCGTGAAATCGTCGGGGATATGGCCGTCCAGCGACCCCGAAAGGTCCGGCAGGGCTAGCATCTCCAGGCCGAAGGCTTCCAGGATTTCGCGGATTTCGTCGATATCGCCGGGGGTGAGATGGGCACCGGGCAACAGGGTCACGCGGTTGGGAATGCGCTCGGCGTCGGGTGCGGTGGGCTGTACCAAAGTTTCGATCAACTTGGTGACGGTCTTAGCCCAGCCATCCTGGAAGGCGTCCTTGAAATCGGGGGTGGAGACGTAGACCAGGGCGACATGATCCAACTCCGGGCGTTTCTCGCGGATCAGCTTGATGAAGCCTTCCACGTCGTCGCCCTTGGTTTCGGTCACGCCGGTCGAGGAAATACCGATGATCGAAGGCTTTTGCCGGTCCACGATGGTGACAATGGCTTGTTCCACATTCTCGTAGCCACCCAGCACCGTCGCCACTTCGCTCATGGCGGTGGTTTGCAGCGGAATGGCTTCCTTGAAATGGCGCACGAACAAGACCAGCCCGAACGAGGTACAGCCTTGGGAGCCATGGAACAGCGGCATGCAGTTCTTGACGCCCATGAAGGCCAGGGCGCTACCGATGGGCTGGCTCATCTTCAGCGGGTTGACCGCGCAGGCTTTTTTGGGGACGACGATCTTAGCCATGGGTGAGCCTCACGCCGCCGCTTGTTGGGTGGAATTGGCGGGCGGTGCCCAGGCGTCGATCCGTTCCAGGATGTTGGCGATTTTCCCCGAGCAACTGCCGCAGCCGGTACCGGCCTGGGTAGCGGCGACCACGGCTTCGACCGTGGCAAGGCTCTGCGTCAGGATGGCATCCTCGATGGCACCCCGGTTCACGCTCTTGCACTTGCACACGGCGGTGGCGCGGCGGTGTTCGCGGGCCTTCTCGGGATCGGCGGCCAGGGCAGCAGCTTCGGCGGCGATGGCGGCATCGGCGCGTTGTTCCCAGGTGGTTTCTTCCCAGGGCGCGGGCTTGCGCACCTGATCCCACACCGGATTAAACAGCGCCTTGTCGATTTCGTGGACCAGTTCGACCATGCCGACATAACCCATATAGGCATGATGGCGTTCCTGGTTGATGTCGAGCCAAGGCATCTTGGCCTTGAGCGCAATGAACTGGGAGCGCCCGCCCGACAGCATGATGTCGGCCTTGGCGTCCTTGAGCATCTTGTACATATCGCGGGGGCGCATGTCGTCGATCATATGGGCATCTTCGCCCATCAATTCCTTGATCTTCTCCTTGTCCTCTTTCGTGGACTTCTTGACGCTGGTTCCGACGATTTCGAGACCGGCTTCTTGCAGCGCCGCCACCACCGACCAGGATTTCACGCCGCCGGTAATCAACAGGACTTTCTTGCCAGTCAACCGGGCCTTGTACGGCTCGATGGCGGCGTAGGCGCGGGTTTCCTCGCGCTTAATCAAGGCTTCGGTGCGCTCCATCAATTCGGGATCGGCCCCGCGCTCGATCAATAACCGGGAGATTTCCCTGAGCGCCTCGCTGGTGTCCTCGATGCCGTAGAACGAACCCTCGAAGAACGGAATCTCGTAGCGCTCCTCCATCTTGCGGGCGATGTTGATCATCGACTTGGAGCAAACCATCATCGCGGCTTTAGCCCGGTGCGAACTGGCCAAATCCTTATAACGCCCATCCCCCGAGATGCAGCACAGGATACGGATACCGAGTTCGTCCAGCAGCGGCTTGACCTGCCACAGTTCGCCGGACAGGTTGTATTCGCCGATGATGTTGATGTCGTAGGGCGTGGTGTATTCGGGTTCCTCGGTGCCGATGACGTGATCGAGGATGGCTTCGCCCGCCAGCTTATTGCCAAGGTTCTTGGGACCGACGAAGCCGGGCGAATTGACCGGGATCACCGGCTTGTTGAATTTCTTGGAGGCCGCTTTGCACACGGCTTCGATGTCGTCGCCGATCATGGCCGGGACGCAGGTTTGATAGACGAACACCGCCGGCGGGTCGTACTTGTCGATAATCTCTTTGACCGACTTGAACAGGCGTTTCTCGCCGCCGAACACCACGTCGGTTTCATTGATGTCGGTGGTGAAGCCGGTGCGCCACAGGGCGGAACCGGAGGATTTGGAGCCGCGGTTGTCCCAGGAATTACCCTCGCAGGCGATGGGACCATGGACCAGATGGGCCACGTCGGTGATGGGTTGCAGGGCGATCTTGGCCCCGTCGAAAGCGCAGCCCCCCGCCGCGCCGCCCGGCTGCAACTGCTTGGTGCAGCCTTTTTTCCGTTCCTTCTCCGACTTGTTCTGATTCTTCCCGCAACCGGGCTCGTTGAACACTTCCTGGATTTTGCTCGATACGCTGCTCATTTCCGGCCTCCGGGGTGGGCGTGGACCCGGCCCATTGCATGGATCAAACCTGGGTGGCGGGCGGGATGCCCACCCTACCTGCTAAAGCGCGACGACGATGTCCTCTTCGCCGACCTGGTACTGGCAGGCCAAGCGCCAGATCGGGGCGCTGTAGGCCAAAATGGGCGAGGCGTACTGATGCCGGGTCAATTTGCCCTTGGCAAACAGGGTCTTGCGCTCGGCCTCGCCCAGGTGGAGTTGCGGACGCTTCGCGCCCTCCCGGCTCAGTATCGCCACCTTGACGGCGCACTGTCCGCATTCCCCGGAGCGGCACACGCAGCGGTGGCGCAAACCCTGTTGCTCGATCACATCCATCAGGGTCCGGCCCGGACAGCGGCCCCGAACCTGGATGCGTTCCAGGGTGCCGCCGGGTTGGCGTTGCGCAAGCAATGTGATCGCAGCCATGTTCCGCTCCATATCCTCAAGCCCGCCTTAGAAGCGGACCAGGATGTCTTCGTTACGCACGATGAACTGGCAAGCCAAGCGCCAAGGCGGCGGGAGGTCTTTCACTTCCGCTTCCTTGATTTGCTCTTGGGTGATCTTACCGGCCAACCGCAACACTGTTTTCTCCTTCTCCGTCAAATGCATCCCCATGGGTTCCGCATTAGAGAGCACGCTGACCTCGACCGCGCAGGAACCGCATTCCCCGTTTTCGCATTCGAAATGGATGGGGACGTTGTTCTTGCGGGCGACGGCTAGCAAGGTCTGGCAATCGCCGGCGGTGGCATAGACCGTGAGGTCTTTTTTCATCGCCGGGGAACTGAAAGTCACATTGGCCATGTGTTTTTCTCTAAGGTTTGTCGGGGAATTTGGCAAACGGTTGTTGCCGAAAATTTCGGTAACAATTGTTATGCCATAGAGCCAAGCGATTGAATTTACGTGTTTTTTTCGTGAATTGTGGGCGGGGCAGGCGTGTTGGCTTAGCTACAAAACATGATGGGGTGTAGGGAAGTTCACAAGGGGGGAGCAAGGGGCGCGGGCGAAGATTGTGTTTTTAAGTTGCAGTCCTTGCAAACCGCAAGGGTCGGCAGTATTGCCCACCCTTCAAATACCTATATATAACGGATCGGGAATATGCTAGACCTATTCCGGCGTAAGCTGCCCTTATCCTGCCTGCTGTACGGTCTACTCAAACGCCGCTTCCCGGCGGAACCACCCCTAGGCCGGATATTCCCGGACAAGCCGAGCAATAATACGCCCGCGCAACCCTCTTCTCAACCGCCTGCGACTTCCTGCTGGGCGTGGTCCTGGAAATCAATCCCTTGACTAACACAATCTATAAAAACCACTATCAACCCTTATAAATTACCCTATCTACGCCGCACGATAAACCCAAATATGTGGAACCATCAGCACCCAAAATTTGGGTAGATATACTTCGGAGAACTTATCGGTTCTCAATACCGGCTTGGTCTGTGCGGTACCGAACAGACTCTTTTCAATGTGCAGAGTATAATAAAGTCTAGCTAGTCCGTTGGCTTTTATCATACCGGAATCTATTTTTCCCCAAGGTCTCGATCATGCGGAAAACAATCGCTGGATTTATTTTACCCTTGTCTTTGCCGATGAGCGGTATGGCCGAAGAACCAGCCGGGGACGTCGAGGCCATCCAGTCCGTCCGAGACATCTACGGGGCTACAGCCGGTTGTGGGTAATGGGGTGCGTATAGGCCATGTCTACCGTGAAAACGCTCGCCAGCCCACCCGATTTCCCGCGCATGGGGGTTGAAACGATATGGAAAAAGCGGAACGATTCAATACGCTGAGCCATCTAGTGGGCGCGGTGGCGGCCTGTGGCGGCTTGGTGGTATTGGATATGCTCGCCGTGCGTCAAGGCGATATATGGAAAATTGTCAGCTTCAGTATCTATGGGCTGACCATGATCTTGGTTTACACGTTTTCAACGCTTTATCACGGCTTACAAGGCGAATTAAAGAGGATGTTCGCCAAACTCGACCATCAGTCCATCTACCTTTTCATCGCCGGTACTTATACCCCGGTCGCCCTGGTCACGCTACGCGGGGTTTTGGGCTGGTTGATATTCAGCGCCGTCTGGGGCTTGGCGGTTCTGGGAATCGCGCTGGAGATATGGTCGCGGGGCGGGAGCCGGGTGTTTTCCGTGGTGATTTATCTCGTCATGGGTTGGATGATCCTGATCGCGCTCGATCCTTTGTTGGAGGCCATACCTTTCGAGGGCTTTGTTTGGCTGATTTCAGGCGGCTTATTCTATACCGTGGGCGTCGCGTTCTACGCGCTAGATCATAAGGTGGATTATTTCCACAATATATGGCATATTTTCGTGCTGGCGGGCAGTATCAGCCACTATTTCGCAATATTGTTTTATGTCGCTTGAGCCCGTCTTGCCTGGGTGCTGGACCGTGCGCGATTCGACGCCATGCGCCGGAATCCCCGGCCTGGCTGGGGAGGTGATGTGCCGGACGAAAAACCCATGAATCGATGGATGGGCCTGGCCGTGGCGCTCGGGTTGGCCCTGGGTTGCTTGCTGGTGTTGCGCCCGTTCCTGACCGCGATCCTGTGGTCGGTCATCCTGGTGTTCGCCACCTGGCCGGTTTATCGGAGGGTCGAGGCGGCGGTCGCGGGCCGGAGGAACTGGGCCAGCGGGCTGATGATCCTGGCCGTGGTCGTCGTCTTGATCGTACCCCTGGCGCTGCTGGGTGCCAGTCTGGCGGCGGACGTGGCTTCGCTCGTCGAGATGGCACAAGGGCTGCTCAGCGAGGGTCCGCCGACCCCGCCGGAATGGGTGGCCAAGCTGCCGTTGTTGGGGCCTTGGCTGCATGGCCGCTGGCAAGGGATGGCGGGAAGCGGGACCCAACTGACCGCAGCGCTCGCCAAGTATCTTGCGCCCCTGCGGGACTGGGCGCTCAGCGGCGCGGCCAACCTGGGGGTCAACCTCCTGCACCTGACCCTGAGCCTGTTCATCGCCGTCTTCCTCTATCCCGCCGGGGGCGCGCTGTATATCCGGCTGAGGTCCCTGTGCGGCCAAATCGGCGGTCGGCGGGCACTGGACCTGCTCCGGGTGGCCGAGGAAACCATCAAGGGGGTGGTTTACGGCATCATGGGCACCGCGCTGATCCAAGGCGTCCTGGTCGGACTCGGCCTGTGGGTGGCGGGGGTGCCCCGCGTCCTGCTGCTGGGCGCGTTGGCGTTCATCATGGCGCTGATGCCTTTCGGACCCGCCTTGGTCTGGGGACCGGCGGCGGCGTGGCTATTGCACCAGGGCGAAACGGGATGGGGACTGTTCCTCGCGCTCTGGGGGCTGCTGGTCGTGGGGCTCGTCGATAATGTCCTCAAGCCCTATTTCATCGGCAAGGAAAGCCGCCTGCCCTTCATCCTGGTGTTCCTGGGAACCCTCGGCGGGGCGATGGCTTTCGGCTTCCTGGGCCTTTTCCTGGGACCGACCCTGCTGGCCATGGCGTACACCGCCTTCCAGGCCTGGAGTCCCCCGAAAACCGGACCGGACCTGGGCGGACACGATACCCCGGAGGGCAGCGGATAAACCCTCTCGGACCGACGACGGCCAGCGGATTGCCCGGCCTGTTCGTGCCGCCGCGACAAGGCGCTGATGGGCAAAACCTCCGAAGCCCGCGCGACACGGGCTTTTCCAGGCCACGACCTTATACGAGCACTCGCATACTGATATAAGAACTTGCATAATCGCCCCTCATGAAAAACGCGGAGCGGGCTATGAATTACCTCCAGTCCGGCTGGAAATCCAGATCGGTGGCGAACCCGGATTGGGGTGAGGATTCGACCTCATGGAAACCACGGTCCCGCCCCGTAGCGACAACGCCGAGCTTTTCTCCCGATAAACTTATAATTCGAATCGTTAAAAACCATGTCAACAACCCAGTCGTTCCGGCTCAACCAACCCTTTGTCGTTAGCGATTTGATCGACGGCGAGGCCGTGATCATGAACCTCAAATCCGGCAACTATTACAGTACCCGGCACACCGGGGCCCTGGTTTGGATTTGGCTGGAGCAGGGACGGAACCCAGGGGCTATGGCCGCCGACTTGGCCGGAATATACGGCGGTGAAGCCGCGAATTATTCGCGCGATCTGGCCGCTTTCATCGAGAGCGTGGTTGCACAAGGCTTGATCGTACCTACAGAAACGGTGGCGGCGGCCAGCCACGGGATGGGCGCGGAGCCCCCGACCCCACCCAAATCCTATAAGCCTCCAGTGCTGGAGGTTTACGCCGACATGCAGGACCTGCTGCTACTCGACCCCATCCACGATATCGACGAAGTCGGCTGGCCGGTCGCCAAACCCACCCGTCCCGCCGCGCCCTAACCCCCGCCATGGCCACTCCATCTTGCCCGGCGCCCGCCCAGGGCGCGGACGGAACGCCTGCCGTCAGTGTCATCCTCATCGTCCGCGAGGGTGCCCGGTTTATCGCGGAAGCGCTGGCAAGCGTCCACCAATCCGTCCTGCGGCCCGCTGAAATCATCGTGGTCGATGGCGGTTCCCGCGACGCCACCGTCGCCATCGCCGAAACCTTCCCGCTCGTGCGGGTCTGGCGGCAAACGACGACGGGCATCGCCAACGCCTACAACGAAGGCATCCCGCAAGCCAAGGGCCGATACCTGGCGTTCATCTCCCATGACGACCTCTGGATGCCCGACAAGCTAGCGCGGCAAATCGCCTATTTGGAAAACCATCCCGAGACCGACGCCGTCCTCTGCCACGTGGAACATTTCCTTGAGGACGGGGCGGAATGCCCGCCGGGTTTCCGTCCGGAACTCCTGGGGGCGGCCCGTCCTGGGTGGATCATGGAGGCGCTGGTGACACGGCCCGAGGTTTTTACGCGGGTCGGCGGCTTCGACCCCGGTTTTGCCGTCAGCGAGGACAGCGACTGGTTCGCCCGCGCCCTGGATGGCGGGGTGAAAGTGGCGGTATTGCCCGAACCGTTGGTGCGTAAGCGGGTGTATGGCGGCAATGCCACCTTGGCCGGTACGCAAACCAACCCCCTCCTGCTGCGGGCCTTGCGCCGTTCCATCCAACGTAAGCGGGGGAAGGCCGATCATGACTGAAGCCACGCTCAAGGTCAGTGTCATCGTGCCCTGCCATAACGCGGCCACCTATCTCAAGGCGGCCTTGGACAGCCTGTTGGCGCAACGGCCCACCCCATGGGAGGTGATCGTCGTCGATGATGGTTCCACCGACGGCGGCGCGGCCATCGCCGAAGCCTATGGCCCGCCCGTGCGCTGCTTCCGCCAAGAAAACCAAGGCATCGCCGCGACCCGCAACCAAGGCTTGCGCCTCGCCAACGGCGACCTGATCGCCTTCCTCGACGCCGACGACCTGTGGTCGGCCAACAGCCTCGGCCTGCGCCTTGGCAAACTCGCCGAAAACCCCCACTGGGACGGCGTGTATGGCGGGGTGGAAGCCTTCGCCAGCCCGGAGTTGTCCGAGGAAGATCGCCTGTGCCTGCAAGTGCCCGCCGGAATCCAGGCCGGACGCTTGGCCGGAGCCTTGCTGTTGAAACGGGAGGTATTCGAGCGGGTGGGCGGGTTCGACACGGGATTCGCCGTGGGCGAGACCCTGGATTGGATCGCCCGCGCCGAGGAGCAGGGGATTGTGATGGGGCGGGTGGAGGGCGTGGTGTTGCGCCGCCGCATACACGGCACCAACACGGTCAGGCAAACCCAGCGCCTGCAAGCGGATTATCTACGCCTATTGCGGGCCGCGCTGGCACGCCGCCGGGCCGCGCAAGACACCCATCCCGAGGAGCCAGCGGCATGAGGGAACACACCCTACATCCCGGCAAGCTCTGGCCCAGCCTGGACCAGGAACGCCTGCTGAAAGCCGCCCTGCTCGATGGGGACGACGCGGTACGGGCGTTCCGGGCATGGCGGGCAGGCGTCGATCTGGAGGGGGAGTTGGGCTATCCGATCCTGCGCCTGCTGCCCTTGGTCTACCACAATCTCCAGCGCCTGGGGGTGGACGATCCCTTGATGGGTCGGCTCAAGGGCGTCTACCGGCGCTTTTGGTGCGAAAACCAGACGCTGTTTTTCGCCATGCGCCCCGTGCTTCAGCGCCTCCACGAAACCGGCGTCGATCTTGCGCTGCTCAAAGGCGCGCCTTTCGTTCTAGGCTATTACCGCCATCACGCACTCAGGCCGATGGCGGATTTCGACCTCGCGCTGCCCCTCGCACAGATGCCGCAGACCTTGGCGGTGCTGAGGGAAGCCGGCTGGACCCAGCACACGGAGGCATCGGCGGACGGGTACCGGTATTTCCATGCCCTGCTGTGCCATCACGGCAACCTGCAATTGGACCTGCACTACCATTTCCTGCGCGAATGCGTCGGCCCTGCCGCCGACCGCTGGTTCTGGTCCGACATGGAGCCGGTGGACTTCGACGGACTGCGGTGTCTGCAACTGGCACCGACCGCCTTGCTGTTCCACACTATCCTGCACGGGGTGCGCTGGAACCAAGAGCCGCCGATCCGTTGGATACCCGACGCCCTGGCGATCTTGCGCCAGCGCGGCGGCGAAGTGGATTGGGAACGCCTGCTCGACTTCGCCGACTCGCAACGGCTGACCCACCGGCTGGCCTTGGGCCTCGGCTACCTCACGGAGCATTTCGCCGTCGAGTTGCCCGCCGCCGTCCACCACCGCCTGGAGCGCCACCGCCCCCGGCTTTTGGAGCGCATCGCCAACACGGTCGTGCTGGGCGATATTAGCCGCCTGTATGCCCATCCCGTGGCCAAGCAATGGGTGCTGTTCGCCGAGTATTGCGCCCTGGCCGAGGACACCCGGCCCTTCCCTCTCATCCGGGACTTTTCCCATTACCTGCGGTACCGCTGGCAATTACGGGGCCGCCTGGAAATCTTCCCAACCATCTGCCGGGGACTCGCGCGCCGCCTGGGTTGGTCCCGATGAAGCGTGGGCCTGGCCCGGACCTGATCGACCGGCACGCCGTCCGGCTGTTTGCGCATTATTACCGATCCCGCCGGGTCCGCTTGTTGTTCTATGCGCTGGCGGCCGCGCTGCAATCGCTGTTGGTCTTGCCCATCCTGTATCTGATCCGCTTGGTGTTCGACCAGGCCATCCCGGAGGGCAAGGCGGACTGGCTGCCCCTCCTCGGCGGCGCCATCGTGCTGATCCGCCTGTTGCATAGCGGGATGGCCCTATGGCTGCGGGGCATCGTGTTGGACATGGTCAAGGGCGCGGTCCAGGCATTGCGGCAGGACCTGCTGGACCGGCTGTACGTCCTTTCCCGCGAGCATTTCAACCACGCCGACCTGGACCGGATGCACACCCGCATCGTACTGGACAGCGAGCGTTTCGATACGCTGAGCAACCGGCTGCTGTCCAGCCTGTTGCCGGCCGTGTTCGCCAGCGCGGCCTTGCTGGGGGTGGTGCTGATCTTGAATTGGCGGCTGGTCGCCATGACCGCCCTCCTGTTACCCGTGTTGGCCTGGACCTCGCGCCGGGCGGGGGCGCGGGTCAAGGCCGATGTGCATGATTGCCAACAGGCCATGGAGCAATTCAGCAAGGGCGCGCGGTTCACCTTGCGGCAAATGGACCTGATCCGCTTGCAAGCCTGCGAGGCCAGGGAAAAAATCGTCCAGCGCCAATACATCCAGGCATTGAGCGCCAGCAGCCGGCGCATGGCCATGAGTTTCGCCCTCCACGGGCAGATACAGCGCAACCTGACGGGCTGGGCGGGTATCATCATCCTGGTGGCGGGGGGTACGGCGGTCGCCCAAGGCGGCATGACCCTGGGCGATCTCATGTCGTTCTACGTAGCGGCGGGACTGCTCAACGGGCAAGTGGACGCGCTGGCGGGCGGCATTCCCGAATTGATCGCGGGCCAGGAAGCCTTGACGAAACTGCACGGGCTGCTGAGCGAAGGCGAGGAGCAGCCTTACCCAGGCCGGCGGCGCATCGCCTTCGATGGCGGCGTCAGCCTGCGCGGGGCCAGCTTCGCCTATGACGGGCACTCCGTATTGCGCTCGGTCGATCTGGAGATTCCACCCGGCGCATGCGTGGCCATCGTCGGGCCGAACGGCGCGGGCAAGACCACCTTGCTCGGCCTGGTGGTGGGTTTTTGCCGACCGCAAGCGGGCTCGGTGTATGCCAGTGGCGTGGCCTACGACGAGTTGGATATGCCCGCCCTGCGCCAAGGTATGGGCGTGGTCATGCAACAGCAAAGTTTTTTCGCCGGCACGGTCCTGGACAACCTCCGCTATGGCCACCCGGAAGCCGACCTCGAAGCGGTGCGGGCCGCGGCCCGGCTGGCCCTGGCGGACGATTTCGTCGCCGCCCTGCCCCAAGGCTACGACACCGAAATGGGCGAAGGCGGGGCGCTGTTGTCCGGGGGCGAGCGGCAACGGCTCGCCATCGCCCGGGCTTTGTTGGGCGGCCCTAAGTTGCTGATCCTGGACGAGCCCACCAACCATCTGGACGCCGAGGCCATCGCCCGTTTGATGGACAACCTGCTGCGGGTGCCGAACCGCCCCGCTATTTTGATCATTAGCCACGACCCCGGCGTGGTGGCGTTCGCCGACCGGGTTTACCGCCTGGAGCAAGGCCGCTTGCGCCGGGTTTCCCCGCTCCACGACGAAATAACGCTATCGCCCCATGGATAACAACCATCCCTCCGATACTCCCACCATGCCGGAGCCCTTGCAGGTGGCGTTTTTCGACACCGTCCTGGCCTGCGCCCGGCAGGCGGAAGCGAACACCGGCACCGTGGAATCCCATCTGGAACTGGCGGGCAGCCTGATCCGGGTGGTTTATGCGGGGGAGACCCTGCGCCGGCATTTCGGCGCGGCCTTGGCCCATCTGGAAGTGACACCGGACCGCGCCGCCGAGGTCACGTTCCATGTGTGGGATAGCGCTTCCACCGGCATCGCCATGCCGCCGCCGCCGTTCCCCCAAGACCGCCTCACCGACCGGGGCGATATCTGGGGCATGAACAGCCCGCGCATCCGCGCCGCCTTCCATTGGATCGAATGCTCGGTCAACCTCATGGACCTGGAACGGCGCGAAGCCGTGTTCTGGGTGCGCCACGAGGAAACCCTGCCTTATTGGTGCGAAGCCTCGCCCTTGCGTACCTTGTTCCACTGGTGGATGGAACACCGGGGCTGCCAGTTGCTCCATGCCGCCGCCGTGGGCGACGCGGACGGCGCGATCCTGATCACCGGCAAGGGCGGGGTCGGCAAATCCACCACGGCCTTGTCCTGCCTCGCGGCGGGCATGGCCTACCTGGCCGACGACTATCTGGTGGTGGGGCTGGAGCCGGAACCCCGCGTCCACAGCCTGTATGCCACGGCCAAGCTCGACCCGGCGCAGTTGCAACGGTTTCCAGAATTTTCTCCGCTGCTGGCCAATCCGGCCCACCTCGCCCAAGAAAAGGCCGTCTTGCAATTATGGCCCGCCCGCCGTGGGCAGATGGCCCGGTCCTTGCCGCTCAAGGCGGTGGTTTCCCCCCGCTTCGCCGATCGCGAGGATACCCGGTTCGAGCCGACCCACAAGGCCGGGCTGCGCAACGCCGCCGCTTTCACCACCCTGTCGCAATTGCCCTACGCCGGCCAGGCCACCTACCGATTCATCGATCAACTGCTCGACCGGGTGCCCGGCCTGGAAATCGCCCTGGGCCGCAACCTGGCCGGCGTTACCGCCGCGATAGCCGGATTGTTGCGGCGGGAAGCCGGGGAGATCGCAGCGCTGGCCCGCCGGGAAGAAGGCCGGGACGGGGCGCGGCTGCCGCTGGTCAGCGTGATCATTCCGGTCTACAACGGCGCGGACTTCCTGGCCGAGGCCGTCGCCAACGTACTGGCGCAGGCCTACCCGGCCTTGGAAATCATCGTGGTGGACGATGGCAGCACCGACGCCATCGAGGACGCCGTCCGGCGCTTGCCGGTGGATGTCAGATATTTCCGCCAGGACAACTCCGGCGCCGCCTCGGCCCGCAACCGGGGCATCAAGGATACCTCCGGGGAATTCATCGCCTTCCTGGACGTGGACGACCTGTGGCCGGAAGGCAACCTGCCCCTGCTCGCCGCGATGCTGCTGGATGCGCCCGAACTGGACGTGGTGCATGGCCGGGCGCAAATGCTGGTGAAAAACCCCGACACGGGCCGGTATGACTATGTGGGCAATCCCAAGGAATCCTTCCCCTTCTACATCGGCGCGGGACTATATCGACGCCGGGCCTTCGAACGGGTTGGCCTGTTCGACACCGACCTGCGCTTCGCCGAGGACGCCGACTGGTTCCATAGGGCCGCCGACCTGAACCTCGCCATCGCCCGCCCCGAGGCGGTCACCCTCCTGGTCCGCCGCCACGGGGCCAATATGACGGTGGGCAAAACCCTGGTCGAACTCAACGCCCTGCGGGTGTTCAAGAAAGCCTTGGACCGGCGCAGGGCGTCCGGGCAGGATGCCGGACCTTCCCAGCAATCCCAACCCTAGGGCCGGTTCGTGTTAGGTAAATTCCTTGCCTCGCTGCTGGGCCACCCGCACAAGACGGCGGAAGTCCAGGCAGAATCCATCGGGATTCCCAACCCCGGCGTACGCATCGTCGAGGGTAAAATCATTCCCCACTATGCCTGCCAAACCGATATCGTCGGCCAATGCAATCTTGCTTGCCGGGATTGCGACCATATCTCCCCCATCGCCCAACACCGCTACGCCGACCCGGAATCCCTGCACCGCGACTTCTCCATCCTGGCCAAGGTCTATCAACCCCGGCTGGTCCAATTGCTGGGCGGGGAACCGCTGTTGCATCCCCGGATCGTGCCGGTCATCCAAGCCGTGCGGGCCAGCGGAATCAGCGACCGGGTGATGGTGATCACCAACGGCTTGTTGCTGCCGCACATGCAGGATGCATTCTGGGAAAACCTGGACGATCTGGAAATATCCATCTATCCCGGCTCCCACCCCGACCCGAAGTCGATGGAAAGTTTCAAGGCCAAGGCCCGCGCTTTCAACGTGCGCCTAGAAATCTATTATTACAAGGAATTCCGCAGGGTATTTTCGCTCTCCGGCAATCACAACCCAGCCCTCGTGGAGCGCATTTATCGAAGCTGTAAAAAGGTCCATATCTGGGGTTGCCATTCGGTCTATGACGGCCATCTTTACAAATGCCCGCAAAGCATTTTCATTCCGAGAATGCTGGGACTGGCCACCGGGGAATATCCCCGCGACGGAATCGAACTCCGCGATGACCCCGGCTTCCGAGATCGACTTTACGCTTATCTCACCGCCCCGGAGCCCTTGCACGCCTGCCGCCATTGCCTAGCCACGGCGGGCGTCCTACGTCCCCATATCCAGGTCCAGCCCAAGGACTGGCTGTCCCACCAGGATGGAACACTGGAATCCTGGGTGGATTATGAGGAACTGGCCCGGATAGAAGCGGAAATGCATATCCAAAAGCCAGACCATATCAAAGAATTGCTGGAAAGGCAGGATGTTGGATAATAGAACCATATCAATCCCACTGATCGCGAAAGCAGGACCATGAAAAGTATATTGTCCCAACTATTGGGTGGGGCTTGGAAAAGCTCGCCACAGCCTATCAATCTCCGTGATAATGCCAATCTGGATGTCGTCTTGCCATGGGCTCTGGCAAAAGCGGCACCCCCTCCCAGGTTTCCCACGGCTTATGTGGAATTCCTCCGTTCGTGCTTGGAAAGCCAGAGTTTTCCAATCACCACCGTCAAACGCAACCGGAAAGGTGGCGATACCGAATCCGCAAAGCGCTTTGCCTCCCTGCTCGGTGCCTTGGCCAACCTCCCGCCCCTGGAATTCGCCTGGGCCGAAACACTCGCCCAAATCGCCGATGCCTATCTTGGCAATCCAAGCCCCATGGGAAGTAGCGGCTGGGCCGGAGACGTGCGCGCCCATTTTGAAATGACCTCTTCCTTCGGCCATAAGGGCCGCATCCTCGCCAGCATCATCCGCTTCATGCGGTGCCGACATTGCCTGGAATTGGGCACGGCTTACGGCATGTCGGCGCTATTCATGCTGGAGGCCCTATCCGTGCAAGGCCCGGATACCCGGCTTACCACGGTGGAAGGTTCGGAACTGCAATACCGGATCGCCGCTGGATTGCTTGAAAGCCGCTATCGGGACCGGGTGGTTTGCGAATATGGCTGGACTTCCCAGGTACTTCCCCGCCTAGCTAAAACCCTGGGTCCGGTGGATTTCATATTCCATGACGCGGGCCATTCCAAAAAGGATTACGTCAACGATTTCCAAGCCGTTTTGCCATTATTGGCACCTGGCGCGGTAGTGTTATTCGATGACATCAATTGGAATGATCCCCGTTTTGCCGCGAACAACCCGGAATGCCGTAAAGGCTGGCTGGAAGTGGCAGCCCATGTCAGGGTCCGGTGGGCGGTCGAGATCCGCCGGGACATGGGCTTGGTTTTGTTGAATTAAGGAAAATGCAAGTGAGCGCCTGGCAAAAACTTGTCGATTTGATACCCTTTCCCGGCCATAGTGGAAAAAAAAGGCCGCACCCAGCGGCCTTTCATCAAAACCCGCCAGATTATTCCCCGCCCACCACCGCCCCCGCCTCGTCGAACGCCATCCGGTTCGATTCCCCCTCGGCATCGATGATCTCCACCCCGCTCAACACCCCGTTGGGATGATAGGAATAGCGGTGTTCCATCTCGACTTCCCCGTACACCATCTTTTGCAAGCCCAATAGCCGCTCCTCCGCGTCGAAATACCCTTTGAAATAGGTATTACGGTTCTCTAATTGGGCGGGCTCTAATTCGGTCAGGAGTTTGAGCGGCAGTTTCACGCCGGTATAGCTGAGGAAATAGCGGCAACGGCCTTCGAGGATGTCGGTCATGGGTTTTCGATCCTGTGGGTTGGAAACATCAGACGCGGTAGCCTTCTTCGCGCAAAACCCTTTGCACGGCGGGCCGCGCCAACAGGCGTTGATAATGCACCCGGCAGTGTTCCGGCAATTCCAGCTTGAGCTTGTCGCCCCAGAATTCCACATAGAACAAAGCCGCGTCGGCGATGGAAAACCGCCCGGCCACATATTCCTTCCCGGCCAGCATTCCATCCAGGATGGCATACCCCTTGGCGACGATCTCCATACCACGCTGCTTGACCGCTTCATAATCGGCCTCGTTGGGGGTGAATTGGGCGGTGGTGAAAATCCGGGCGAAACCCTGCATATGGATGGTGCCCACGGCGTAATCCATCGCCTCCAATACCCGCGCCTCGCCGTCGATATCCTCGGGCAGCAGTTTGGCTTTGGGATAGCGCCGGGCCAGCCACCAGGCGATGGCGGGGAATTCGGTCAGGGCCGTGCCATCGTCGCGGACCAGCACCGGGATCGTGCCTTTGGGGTTGAGAGCGAGATAATCGGGCCGGTTCTGGTCCCCGGCCAAGAGGTTGACCAGATAAGCCTCGAAGGCGAGGTCGAGTTCTTCCAGCAGGATGTGGATGCCGGTCGAGCAGGAACCGGGAGTCATATAAAGCTTCATAGGGGTCTTCTCCGCGTGGGGGACCAAGCCAAAACCGGCTGCGGCCTAGTCCACGGCAATATTGAAAGGAACACAGGGATCCAAGGCCAAGGCCAAATGTCCGGCCCGGCGGCGCACGGCCTCGGCGTCGTCGGCCCGGAACCCCAACAATCCGTCGCGGAACGCCCCGTCTGGATGGAAATTCCATTCGGTGGGGGCCACGATCCGGTAATCGTCGATGCGGCCCTGTCCGAGCCGGACCTGATGGACCAGGAGGCCACGTGCTGTCTCGACCGCCGCAAAGCCGACGCCGGGTTCCGGGGAGAACGCCGAGACCCTGGTTTGGGGCAGCACCCGGCCCGTCGCTTCCAAGGCCAACAAGGCTAAGTCCGCCAACCGCGCCCGTACCCGCGCCGCCAAACCGCCCCCCGTCCTCAGCCAGGGCCAGCGGGCCAGCGCCCCGGTTTCGGCGGGTCGGCCTTGCCAAACCGGCAACCTGGGAAAAGCCTGGCTCCAATCCGGGGCCATTCCGGCGTAATAGGCCTGGGCGTCCAGGCCGCATGGCAATGTCGGGGTGGCTGTGGGTAACCGGGCTTCGGTTTCCAATGCGGCCAATAGCGGGGCGCACAGCGAAGCCGGTCCCAAGCGGCCCCCGTCCCGGCCCATCAGCCAGGCGGCGGCAGCGCGGTCCAATAAGCGCTGCTCGCAAAAGCGGGCGAATTCCGCGCCGCTCCCGTTCCAAGCGCCTTGCGCCACAACCCCGTTCAAACGCTGGTACCAGGACGCGAACAAAGCCCGGTCCACCGGGAGATCCAAAGCCGTCGGCCAATCCACCAGCAAGCGCCACAGGTGTTCCTGGGCCGCTTCCGCCGCGATGGCGGTTGCGCCGTCTTGGGGAATCGCCGCGCCCCCGGCCAGGGCCAGGGCGGCGCGGGCGGCCTGGGTCTGCCCATGGCGGCACACGCCGAACAGCAGCGGCACCGCCGCCAGGGCTTGTTCCGGCGTGCGTCCGCGCAGCAATTTGGAGGCTTCCGGGCGGCTATTGCGGATCGCGATATCGACCACCACCGCGCCATCCCAGACCGCCGCCAATTCGAGGCGACCCTGGCTCATCCCGGCCCGCCGAACCGGCCCCGCAGGAAGGAACGGCGCGAAACCTGGACGGGCGGCGGGGCCAAGGCCGCTTCCAGCTGGAACAGCAGGCCCATGATTTCCAAGGCCACCGCCCGCGCCGCGTCCTGGTCGGCGAATTCGCCGGGCGGGGAGAACAATGAACAGCTTTGGTAAACCCCCAAGCCGTCGATATGCCCGGTGCGGAATCCGTAGACCCCGGACGGGAACCGGCGGGACTGGATCGCACCACCGTCCAAGCCGGTATTGGTGGAAACTTCCGGTTGTCCTGGCAAAACCATCAGGTTGACGGCCCAAGGGGTAATCAGCACGCCCACCCACTCGCTGTCCCAGGCTACGAAGCCCACGGCCTCGACCCGCAAAGCCGGATTGGCGATGGGCAGGTCCGCCATGCCGGTCCTGGCCAGCCGTTCGAAAACTTCCACCAAGCGCGCGACCGGGGCGGACGGGTCGGGTTCAAACGCCATTCGCCACGACCATGAATTTTTGCGGCGGGGCGTCGCACTGCGGGCAGCGCCAATCCGGGGGTAATTGGGCGAAAGGCGTGCCGGGTTCGACCTGCTGGGCCGGGTCGCCTGCGGCGGGGTCGTACACCCACCAGCAGATGCCGCATTCCAAGCGGGCACCGGGCGGCAAACCGGGGCCGGGCGCGTAATTCTCGAACATCAGCCTTCCCGCAGGCCTTCCAGGCAATCGGCCAGCCGGGCGCGGCTGTCGGCCAAATCCTCCGGCGCGGCCAGGGCGACCTCGGGGATGGCGGCGATTTCCAAAGTGTTGAGGATCAAGGTGTCGGCGGCGTTGAAATACTGCACCCACCACACACCGTCGAGCGCGGTGGCGGTGATCCGGCAATTGCCATAGCCCCGCGATAGCAGGCTGACCCCGCCCCGGCCCAGCGCGGCGTCGAGATAGGCCAAATCCTCCGGGGTCATCGGCAACAGGGTGAGGTTGACGACATGGCCGGTGCCGTGTTCGCGGTAGCGCCCGGCGCGGGCCAGGATTTCGGCCAAGAGGGCGGGGGCGTTCATCAAACCGGGCGGGGTGGGCGGAATCTCGATGCCGGTCGCACCCCTGGCCCGTTCGCGGACCCGGCGCGGCAGGGTCGAGGCTTCCAATGTATCGGAAACCGGTTCCCCGCCGGGACCGGCGATGCGCACCCGCCAGATGCCGGCGAAGGCGGTTTCCTGGACCTCGGTGCGGTCGCCCAGCTTGGCGGAAACCTCGCCTTCGCCCAGGGTTTCGTTGAGGACACGGATAACGCCGGGCGGCAGGCCGTGTAAATCGAAACCGGGCTGCTCCGCCCCATCGATCTCCTGGGCGTCCATCCGGGCCAGGAATTCGGCGATGACGGCGGCGGCGGCGTGTTCCTCCTCGCGGGTCGCCGGGGCGCGGCGTAGGGGCATACGGAACACGGCCATCTCGCCGGGGCTGACGATGGCGAGGGCTTCGTCTTCTTCCTGCGGGGGAAAGGGCGACTCGCCGAACACGGGGATGGGGAAGGGTTTCATCGGTGGCTCCGGGATCAATGGCAGGCGGGGGAATCGCCTGCCACGGGAATATTCAAGTTCAGCGGCGGTCGGCTGGCCGGGCGCGACAGGATTTGGCGGGCCTCGGCCAGGAACACCGCCCAGTCCTTCATCCCCTCGATGGCCCCGAGATAGCCGCCATCGCGTAGGAAGACCAGGGCAGGCCAACGTTTGAAACCATAGCGCTCGCGCAATAGGCGGCCGTTGGCGGGTGGAACCACACCGACCCGGCAAGATTCGGGCAGGCCCTTGAGCAACTCGGGCAGGATCGCCGCCACGTCCCAGCTTTCCGGCACGCGCTCGGGGTCTTCGGGGAAAAACAGCAGGTTGACGCCGGACGCGGCGGCGAAAACCTCCACGCCGGTCTCGTCCAAGAGGGGAAGGCCGTGATGCTTCACCAGCCGGGCCAATAGCGTGGCGAGCCGGTCCATCGGAATATCGTCGTTCATGAGTGGCCACCACGCAGGAAATCCGGGAGTTGCGGTTCCCGGTCGATCAGGTCGGCGAAATAGGCCGAGACATCTTCCGCGCCCGCCAGCACGGCGTCGAGCGCGTCCAGGGCGGCGTTGCCCTGCCGGGCTTCCTCCTCGGTCAGCGGGGCGCGGGCGGCGTCGAGGAAGGTCATCAGCCATTGGCCCGGTTCCGCTTCGCCCACCAGCATGAGGTCGATCCTGGGGTGTTCCGCGCCGTGGCGGTCGCGGCAGCGGGCGTAGCGGCCTTCCACGGCCAGGATTTGCATGGGTATCCCTAAGCACATGGCTAGCGCCCGTAGAGTACGCGCCCGTCGCCGTGGCGGCAGGCGGCTTGTTCGGAGGGACGCCCCGATTCGTAGGCGTCCAGTTCCAGGCTGGCGTCGTTCAGCGGGTCGGAGGCGTTGGCCCAAGGTTCCAGGACGTGGCCCCATTGCGCCAGCCGCGCCGCCGCCAAGATTACCGCCGGGCCGATCTGCGCCTTGATGGCGGGCCGGAGGCTGCCGCCGTAATCGTCCAGTTCCACCGGCTGTACGCCGATCAGGAGCATGTGTTCCGGTAGTTGGCCTGTGAGCAGGGCCGCCGCCAGCACCTCCTGAAAGCCGGTCTGGTGCAGGCTCATTTTCTTCGCGCCCATGAAGCGCGGCACGGCATCGTCTTCGACCCAATGCAGGGTGGCGGGCGGTAGGCCGAAATCTACTGCGTCGAATACCACCAAGCGCCGGGCTGATTGCACATAGGGCAGGAGGTATAGACCTTGGGTACCGCCGTCCATGGCCGTCACCCCGGGCGGTAGGCGGTAGCCCCGTGCGAATTCCTCCACGCAGCGCACTCCGAAGCCTTCGTCGGCCCATAGGAGATTGCCGATGCCCAGGACCAGGGTTCCGCCGTCCACCGCCATAGCCTAGCCCTTGAAACTGCGCCAGCCGGTGGCGATGGTCTTCAACATGCTCTGACCGGACATCTTGTCCTCGCGGATGGCGATGTAGACATGGATCATCACGAACCAGACCAAGACCCAGGCTATCAGATGATGCCAGGTATGCACATCCTGGCTCTGCCCGAACAGCGGGATGATCCAGCCGAACAGCCGGTCTTGCCAGGAACCTTGGCCCTCGCCTTCGCCATAGAGCGCGAAGCCGGTGCCGATCATGAACACCGCGCCCAGGGTGAACGCGGCGAACATGGAAAGCTGGGCCAGGGGGTTGTGGCCCAGATAGCGGCGCGGTGCGGAATCGAGGAAGAAGAACCAACGCAGTTCGTGCCACAGCCCATCCCACCAAGCGGGCCTGTGGACCGGCACGATGAACAACTCGCGGGCGTGGTGGTTGCCTGCAAAAGCCCAGTACACCCGTCCCAGGAATCCCACCGCGAACACATAGGCGGCGGCGAAATGGGCGAAGCGGATATAACCCATCAGGAAGTTGGCGCTGGCTTCACCTTCGGGCGTGGCCAGGGGATGGGCGATGAGGTAGCCCGTCACCGCCAGCACCACCACGCTGAGGGCGTTGACGGCGTGCCAGAGGCGCACCGGCAGTTCGTAGACATAGACCGGGGCGTCCGGCGCGATTTTCGGTTGAGCGGACATGGTTCCCGTTCTCCCCTCAACGGACCTTGACCCGCGCCATTTCCTCGCCTTCCGGCGACATGACGTGGGTGGAGCAGGCAAGGCATGGGTCGAAGCTGTGGATGGTCCTCAGGATTTCTAGTGGCTCGTCGGCCTTGGCCAGCGGGGTATCCATCAGGGACGCCTCGTAGGCACCGATCTGGCCCTTGGGATCGCGGGGGCTGCCATTCCAGGTGGTCGGTACCACGCACTGGTAGTTCTCGATCTTGCCGTCGGCGATATGCACCCAATGGCCCAGCGCGCCACGTGGGGCTTCGGTGAAACCGACGCCCTTGGTTTGCTTGGGCCAGGTCGAGGGTTCCCATTTCTGGATGTTCGCGGTGGCCAGGTCGCCTGTCTTGATATTGGCGATCATCTTGTCGAAGAAATAGCGCATCTTGTACGCGGCCCATTCGCATTCCAGGGCGCGGGCGGCGGTGCGGCCCAAGGTCGAGAACAGCGCGTTCAAGGGTAGCCCCAAGTCTTTCAGCAGTTTGTCGGTCGGTTCCTTGAACTCCGGGTTGCCCTGGGCGTAGCCCACGATGTAGCGGGCCAGGGGACCGACTTCCATGGCGTGGCCCTTCCAACGCGGCGCTTTGATCCAGGAATACTTGGCGGCTTCGTCCAATTCCTTGATATCGGTCTTGGTGCCTTTGAAATTGGGACCCAGCTCGAAATTGGGAACCGTCACGCCGTCCCAGGGATGCAAGCCTTTTTGCTCGTCGTCGTAGCGATACCAGGAATGGGTGACGAATTCCTGGATTTCCTCCGGGTCGCGCATGTCCACGGCATGGACCTTGGAGAGGTCGCCGCCGACGATGGCCCCGCGTGGCAATAGCAGGTTCCCGGCGGAATAGTCGTTGGCCTTTTCGGGAATATCGCCGTAGGACAGCACGCAGGTCGAGGACAGGCCACCCCCGTATTGCCAATCCTTGTAGAACGAAGCGATAGCTTTGATGTCCGGTAGGTATACCTGTTCGACGAACTCGATGGTCCGGTCGATGATGCTGGATACCAGGTTCAGCCGTTCCATGTTGATGGCTCCGACCGCGCCGACACCGTCCAGATTGATGGCGCAGGGCATCCCGCCGACCAGCCAGTTCGGGTGCGGATTCTTGCCGCCGAACACGGTATGGATTTTGACGATTTCCTTTTGGAAATCGAGGGCTTCCAGGTAATGCGCCACCGCCATGAGATTGGCTTCGGGCGGCAGTTTGTAGGCGGGGCTGCCCCAATAGCCGTTCATGAACGGGCCGAGCTGGCCGGATTCCACGAATTTTTTCAAGCGGCTTTGCAAATCGCGGAAATAGCCGGGCGAAGACAGCGGCCAGGGCGAAATGCTTTGGGCCAGTTCCGAGGTCGCCTTCGGGTCGGCGGACAGGGCGCTGACCACGTCCACCCAGTCCAGGGCGTGCAGGTGATAGAAATGCACCAGGTGGTCATGGACCTGTAGGCACAATTGCATCAGGTTGCGGATGCTGTTGGCGTTTTCGGGAATGGCGATCCCGAGGGCATCCTCCACCGCCCGTACGCTGGTCAGGGCGTGGGTGCCGGTGCAAACACCGCAAATCCTCTCGGTGAAGGCCCAGGCGTCGCGGGGGTCGCGGCCTTTGAGGATGACTTCCAGTCCACGCCACATGGTGCCGGTGGATACGGCGTTGCGGATGACATTGTTTGCGTCGAGGTTGACCTCGACCCGGAGGTGCCCCTCGATCCGGCACACCGGATCGACCACGACCCGCTTGCCGCTGTTGTCGAGGTTGAAGCCCTGGGTTGAGTAGGCGGCCATGGCTTAGTTCCCCCCTGGCTGGTTGTTGTTGTCGGATGGCTTGTTCTGCGCCTTCTTGAGGGCGCTGACGGCGGCATGGACGGCGATGGCCGCGCCTACGCCCCCGGCGACGCCGATGCCGATTTGGTCGGCGTTGGATTCGATACCGAACTGGTGGATGCCGGTCACACGGTCGTAGAACCCGCCCTTATCCCAGAAACCGTCCTCCGAACAACCGATGCAGCCGTGCCCGGACTGGATCGGGAAGGAAACGCCGTCGTTCCAGCGCACGGTGGAGCAGGCGTTGTAGGTAGTGGGTCCCTTGCAGCCGACCTTGTACAGGCAATAGCCCTTGCGCGCCGATTCGTCGTCGAAGGCTTCCACGAACTGCCCGGCGTCGAAATGCGGTCGTCGATAGCATTTGTCGTGGATGCGCTGGCCGTAGAACATCTTGGGACGGCCTTGGCGGTCGAGGTCGGGAATCTTGTCGAAGGTCAGCATGTAGGTCACGACGGCTGTCATCACCTCGGCGATGGGCGGGCAACCCGGTACTTTCACGACGGGTTTGTCGATGATGACCTTGTGGACCGGGGTGGCTTTGGTCGGGTTGGGATGGGCGGCTTGTACGCAACCCCAGGAGGCGCAGGAACCCCACGCGATGATGGCTTTGCAATCCTTCGCTACCCGGCGCAGCACTTCCACGAAAGGCTTGCCGCCGTGGATGCAATACATCCCGTCCTCGTTCAGTGGTGGGTTGCCTTCCACGGCCAGGATGTAGTTGCCTTTATATTTTTCGATGATCTCGTCGAAGATGGCCTCGGCTTGATGGCCCGCCGCCGCCATGAGTGTATCGTCATAGTCGAGTGACAGCATGGATAGTACCACATCCTTCGCCAGCGGATGGGCCGAGCGGATGAAGGATTCGGAGCAGCAGGTGCATTCCAGGCCGTGCAGCCACAGGACCGGGGTGCGGGGTTTGGTTTCCAGGGCTTCGGCGATCCTGGGGACGTAGGCTGCGCCCAGTCCCAGGGAGGAAGCCGTGAGGCTACAGAATTTCATGAAGCTGCGGCGGGTGATCCCCTGGCGGCGCAGCACCTCGTAAAACGTTTCGGTCATTGTTCTCCCCTCTGTTCCGCGTGATGTTCCAACCGTTCTTGGCGGTTGTCTGCCTTGTCGGTGGGTGTGGGCGCGTGTTATGGCGGCGAACCCGGAAGCAGGGTTCGGGCCAGATGTGATATCCCGTATTGAATGGGTGGAAAAGGCTCCCGTATCCGCCCCTGCCCTGTCGGCTTTGTTACAACGGCTTACGAATTGTCGGGTTTTGTTGGTTTCACGACAGCCATCGTTTCCCAGTGTCGATTGTCCCGCTTCGTCGTCGGGCCGGGTCGATGTGGATTGGCTGGTTAGGGCCGCTGTAATCGATTTTAAGGCGGGTTTCTGTGTGGGGCGCTGTGTTGGGGTGGGGGATTGGCTTTCCAGCGCTTGGTTGGCGTTTTAGAGGGCTTTCCGGCGCTTTGCGGCCATTGGCTTTCGGCGGTGTTCCCGGATTTGGCTTGATCGGGCCGGCTTGGATTTCCGTTTCCCGCTGTTTTCGGGCGGTGTTGTTTCCGGTTGCGCCGGACCTGGTTTGGTTGCGGGGTTGGGGGCGCGTGGGATGGCCGGTCGGTGCTTCCCGGTTTCGGGGTTGTTTCCTCCGCGTCGCCCGGCTCCGGGAAGGGGTGTCCGGGGGTGGATTCCCGCGGCGCGGGGCCGGTGGGTCGGGCATCCGTTTTCGGTCGGGTGGAGGCGGTGTCCGGGCACCGTTTCCGGGGTGGCTCCAGGGTCGATTCGGAGGGCGATTCCGGAAGGAATATTAAAAGGAAGAAGGATAAGAAAAGGAGGAGGCGAAAAATGGATGATAAGTTTTTGTTTTTTTAAGTTTTTTTTTTTGACTTGCGGCTTAAACCTACCACTTCCTGCGGCTTAAACCTACCACTTTGGCCGTTTTTTCGGCCTTTCCGGCGCGACCTGCGGCTTAAACCTACCACTTTTTGGCTGAGTTGCGGGTTAAACCTACCACCTTTTCGGCCAGTTGCGGGTTAAACCTACCATAGTTGCGGCTTAAACCTACCACCTTGGCCTTCCAGCCTGTGGATAACTTTCGATTTTTTGCACATTTTTGGTGCAAAAAAATCAGTTGCGGCTTAAACCTACCACCAGTTGCGGCTTAAACCTACCACTTCCTGCGGCTTAAACCTACCACCCACCCGCGGCTTAAACCTACCACCTGGAGAGGCTCCCCGGAGGGTTCGGCTAGGCGGGGTTTTTGACGGACTGTTGGCGCTTGTTGGCGGCCTTGATTTCGCGGACGAAGTCGGGATGCGGGGTGAGGTCGAAATGGATATCGACGATCTTGTTCCTGGCTTCGCGTTCGTCGCGCCGGACATGGTCGAGCAGCACCCGGTGTTCCTTCAGTTCGTTCAGGGCCGCCTCCAGCTTGCGGAGGTCGTCGTTGTTGCGCTTGCTGCCAAGGAGCCCGCTATCCCTCCGCACGGAGGCGAGGCTCAGGGTGTAGGAGACCAGGATCGAGGCGTTCACGTAGTTATGGGCCAGTATCTTGTGCAGCCAGCGGGCGAGCTGGTTGGTATAGGACATGACCAGGTGGTAGTTGTATTGGCGGTAGGAGAGGGCGTCGATGCTTTGTGTCACCAGGGGGTGGAAATGCGCCACCCAGCGGGCGTCGGGGTCCTTCATCCAGTCGGAGCGCGAGACTGTGGCCAGCGAGGGCAGGTAGCTGGTCTTGGCGAAGCCCTTGCCGTCGGGCAGGCTGATCTCGATATGGCTGCCGACCAGGATGTTGAGGCTACGGATGATCTCCTGGTAGGAGCGGGCGTGGCCGCGCTTCTTGAGTTCGCGGCGTAGCAGGCTGAGCGAGAACACCACGCCGCTCTTGAATTCCGGCTTGTCGAAGAAGCCCTTCTGCTGCTCGGCGGCGATCTTGCGCAGGGCGTCCTCGACGATCTCCTCGTTGCCGCTGGGATAGAACGCTTTGTCCCCGCCGCCTTCGACATCGATGATGGCGGGCGAGATGCGCACTTTATATTCGCGTTTTTTATAGATGAAGGTCTTTTCCAGCCGCGGCAACAATCCTTCCTTGGTCCGGGCCTGGTTCATGGCTTGCTGGGTGGTGGCGTACTTGGGGATGCTGTCCCAGAGTTCGATGGTGTTGGAGAGCCGGTCGCGCTCGTCGTCGCTGTTGCAGAGGAAGGTCTGGAACAGCGAGAGCTGGGGGCTGTTGAAGGCGGAGACGGGCGGGGAAGTGGCGTTGTTGGCGATCTTGGATTTGGGCATGGGTCTGCGTCCGCTTGGGGTAATGGCCGGTGAAACCATTATATATAGCGTCGCGCCCGCTCCCATGCGGGGGGTGGCGAATAGGGAAACCCCTTCGAATCAAGGACTTGGTTCGAAGGTGCCGGGAATCGTGGCCGGTTTGGCGTTCTGGGCGTCCCACAGGGTCTTGTAGGCGGTGTCGAGGCGGGATAGGCGGCGGTTGGCGCTTTCGAGCCGGGCGTATTCCGGGAAGCGGCCTGCGGACCTCCCATACCAATTCTCCATCGCGGCGTTCAGGCGTTCCTTCTCGGCGAACACCGCCGAGATCCGCCGTTTCAGCCATTCCAGCCGGTGGGGCGCGCCCAACTCGGCCAGCCGGTAGCCCACGGCCCCCTCGAAGATGCGGACGCCGCCGCCCTCGGCCACGGTTTGGCGCAGGGTTTCCGGGTCCAGGACTTCGATCCCGGCCAGGGCGTCCACGCCCCAATCGGCCAATTCCGGCAGCCAGGGCACGGTCGGTCCCATCAGCACGGTGTATGCGGAACGGGACAATTCGGCCAGCCGGGGGAAGGTCTTATTGGTCAGGGAACTGCCCGTGAGGAAAACCCAATCGGCTTCCGGGAGCAGGAATTCGCAGGCGGGGTCGGGGAAATCGTTCCCTTCGGGCGTCCGCTCCAGGACGCCGAGGCGGCAATATTCGCCCAGTTTGGCGAGGCCGGGATAGCGGCCCACCACCACCACCTTCTTGCCGGCGAGGCGCGGCAGGAAATACTCGAACAGCGCCAAATTGGCGGGCAATACGGAGCCGGGCCGTACCGCCACGGTTTCCGGCGGCGGGGCGAGGTCGGCCAACGCGGCATTGGTGGCGGCCATGCCGACGGTGGCTTGGTAGGGTTCCCAGGCCGCGAGCCAAGCCGCCAGTTCGGCCACCGGCCTCCCGTACAGTGTGCCCGGCCAGGACAATGTGCGGGTCGGAATTTGCGGGCTCATCGCCAAACCGATGCCCCGGTCGTGCGGCACAGGGTCCAGATCGGCCCGATGACGACTTCCCGCACCGGGTCGGCGGGAAGCGTAGTCGGTCAGGAGTTCGTAGAGGGCTTGGGGAGTCATCGGTGCGGGTTTATTCCAGGGCCGGGATCAATTGCGGTTCGGCCTTGATTTCGGTGCCTTGGCCCCAGGCGGTCACGCTTTCCACGAACCAGCGGCGGTCGGTCGGATGCGGTTCGGCCACGTCGAATTCGGCGTAGAAGCTGCCGTTGCCGTGGAATTTCAGTCCGCCGATGCGGTAGCCGCGGGCGTTGGTCCAGGTGCCGACCAGGGTTTCCTCGCCGCTGTAGGGATCGGTCTCGGAGTGGTAATGGGCCAAGTCTGGCAACGGGCGG